>CALFWL010000072.1 GCA_937928215.1 uncultured Pirellulaceae bacterium
TCCTCCACGCCGTTGGTCCGATGCACGGCGAGATTTATAATGTGGGGATGATTGTCATCGATCCGGTTGCCAGATTCGACCGATCGAGCGGAACCTAGCTGTCCGCACGATGGTTTCATTACCATGTTTTCGGGCGATCGGACTACCGTTCGTCTCGCTGTCGCCTGCTCCGCAAATATTCTGGGTAAATTCACTTGGTTCATTCGATTCAGTTTCGCAACCGCTCGATCCCGATGGGTTTTCTACTGCTGGCCATCTGCGTGCTCGGATGTAACCGCGACGATCCGATCGTGCGATACGAGATTCCCAAAGAACGTAGCGGACTGGATCACTTGCGTGATACGGTCGGGGCGACACGCGAAGTGTCCGCCAAGAGATCTGCCGAGTCAGTTGAACAGGATCGGATGGTGGTAGCACTCGCGATGCGAGAAGACGCGACTTGGTTTTTCAAGCTCACCGGACCCGTCAGCCGAATCGAGCAAACAGAAGATCAATGGCGTCCGTTTCTGAAGAGTGTTTCTTTTGACGAATCCGGCAAGCCAAAATGGGAGATTCCCGACCAATGGAAGATCGCCGGTCAAAAGCCGATGCGGTTTGCGACGCTGATCGTAGACCAGCAAGATCCTCCGATTGAGTTAGCGGTTTCTAGCCTGAGCGCCGGACAAGATTTATTGCTGAACGTGAACCGCTGGCGTGGCCAACTGGGGCTGGATCCGACAACCGAAGACAAATTGCAGGAATCGTTGACTTCCATCGACACGGCTGACCAGCAACTGACCCTATTTGATGCAACGGGAAAAATGTCGGGCGGCATGATGGGTTCCTCAGCTCCGTTCGCGCCGTTTGCTAATCAGGGGGAACGCCCTCGTGCGACCCAATCAGTGGAGGCGGGAAACAAAATTGACTTCACTGAGCCCGAGGGTTGGCAACGTGGCAAGCCATCACCTTTTCTGAAAGCCCGGTTGACTCGATCAGACGGCGAACGATCGGCTCAAATTTCAGTTTCTTCGCTTCCTGCAGCGGCAAACAAATGGCTTCCGAACGTGAAGCGATGGGCGGGGCAGGTTGGCATGGATTCGCTGAATGAACAGGAGCTGGCCGAGTTGACTGAAGTCGTTACCGTCGACGGGGAAGAAGGAATGTTGGTCCGTCTGGTTCCTGAGGATAAAGCACGCGAAAAGGGAACGATTGCCGCAATGGTCAAGAAGGGCGCTAACGCCTGGTTTTTCAAATTGACGGGTGATCGGGAGATGGTCAGAGACAGCGATCAAGTGCTCGTTGAATTTCTGAAAACGGTAACGCTGCCGTGACATTTTGATTCCTCAAGAGCATCTCACGTAGAACGTTTTACCCCTGACAAAATTTTTAACTCGATCTCGTCGAACCTGAAGTCGAAATTATCATGGCATCTGAATCACTACCGACGGCGGGCGGGCTGAGTACGTCGGTCGATCGAACACGTTCGGCGAATTCGGTGGGTCTTAAAGAAATCGCCACGGCGATTCTGACGCCGCTTTCGTCGTTGAAGCTGACTGTATTTCTGCTGGTTGCTGCGACCGTCGTCACATGGATTGCGACGCTTGATCAGACTCGGTTTGACATCTGGCAGGTCAAGAACAAGCACTTTCAGAATGTGCTGGTCGAAGTGCCGTTTCAGACTTTTTTCGTGCCGGGCTGGTTTCCAAGTCATCAGAATATCGAGGGAAGTTTTTATGTTCCCAGCGGTTTGACGATTTTAGTCGCGATGTTGATCAACCTGACGGCGGCTCATCTGTTGCGTTTTCGATTGCAGGCCAAGGGGATGAAGTTGCTGGTGGGGATTTTGGCTGCTCTTGGAGCCGCGTTCATCACTTGGGCCGTCATATTCAATGGTCAGAACCCTGACGGCTTCCAGGCTGAGCCGCCGATCTCGTGGCAGCTGATGTGGAGGCTGATTCAAGTCGGAGTGCTGGGGATCGGAATCGCGGCGGCCTTTGGCGCGGCGACGATGGAAAGCGATCGAAAGACCGAGCGAGTCGTACTGGGGATTGGTGCGGCGCTGGTATTGCTGGCGTTGGGAGGTTCGTTCCTGCTGACCGCAGACTCGTTCATTGGCGATTCGGCCATGCGGATTCTTTGGCAGTTGATTCAGGCTTCGGTTGCGGGGACGGCGGCACTGGCAGCCTGCATGTTATTGTTCAAACGCAAGGCCGGAATCGTGGTGGTTCATCTTGGGCTGGCGGGTTTGATGTTGAATGAGATTTACATCACGGCAACCAGTGAAGAACAGCGAATGATGATTCGCGAGGGTCAAACGGTCAGCACCGCGACCGATATTCGCGAAATCGAATTCGTCGCCATCAATCAGCAAGACCCCGACGTTGACGAGATCATTGTTGTGCCGGGCGATCCGTTTCGATCGGGCGATTGGATCAATCATCCGGACCTGCCGTTCCAGTTGAAATGTGACTCGTTTCTGCGAAACGCCCGACTCATTCGTGATACCGGATCGATGAAAAACGAAGCCACGACGGGGTTCGGAAAAGACTGGTTAGCCGTTCCGATCGACGCTGGAATTGGAACCGATGCTGAGCAAGTGGCCGATAGTGCTGCCGCTTATGTTTCACTGCGCGACGAAAATGGCGATGAACTTGGCACTCACTTGGTGGCCCAAATGGCTTTCGATGTCGGTATGGTCGACTCGATTGAGGTCGACGGTAAACAGTGGCAGGTCGGCCTGCGTTTCAAAACAGCCTACAAACCGTACTCGCTGACACTCGATGACGTGCAGGCCGAATATTACCTGTCGACACAGATCCCGCGTTGGTTTGCGTCTGAAGTCACGCTCAATGATTCCCGGACCGGCACGACATCGGAACAGCGAATCTGGATGAACAATCCGCTTCGCTACGCCGACGAGACGTTTTATCAATTGAGTTACGAACAAGATCAATCGGGCAACGAGGTCACGGTGCTGCAAGTGGTTCGCAATCAGGGCTGGATGATTCCCTACGTCTGCTGCATGTTCACCGTCATTGGTTTGGTGGCTCAGTTTGGTAGTTCGTTGACCAGCCACCTAGAGAAACAACGTAAGAAAGCGGGAACCGCTGATGGTTCATCTTCTGAATTGAACGAAATTAAAGCGAGCCGACGATTATGGCGTTCGGCGTGGTTGGCGATTGGGTTGACCGGTTTTTTCGGTGTGTACGTGGCGGGCGAGTTCGCGAAAGCCACTCGTAGCAAACCAGACGAGAACGGTTTTCGGCTTGATCGATTTGGCCAGATTCCGGTTTCGTTCAATGGGCGAGTCCAACCGCTCGACTCGCTGGCTCGCAACGTGGCGCGACAATTGGGCAACCGAGAAACCGTTGTCGACGAAAAAGGTGACAAGCAACCGGCGATCAAGTGGCTGGCGGACACGGTATTTCAGAAACCTCGATTTGATCGCTATCGTGTTCTTCGGATTGAGGATCCCACCGTTCGCTCGGCCTTGGGTTTGAAAGAAGATCACGATCGGTTTTTATATTCGCTGAAGGAATTGGAAGGTGCGGATCAGAAGATCAGGGATCTGGTTAAAGACTCGCTGGAGCGATGGCCCGACCTTAGTAAAGACATGGACAAATGGCCCATGTTCCACCAGCGGCTGTGGGGCATCAGCGGCATGTTGTACAAAATCGTGGGGATTCGCACGGCCTTTGGTGATCCGGCCCAACGAGTGGGTGACGACCCGCTCGGGCGCCTGAGTTACGGCAGCAAGATCGTGAACGCAAAAGGCCTGCCCTTGGCCATTCCGACCGACGATGACGATCGAGCATGGATCTCGTTTGCAGAGTCGCTCAATCGACAATGGGTGAAAGCTGCGGCTGCTGAACGCGACGCGAATTCGATGGAAGAACTGGCGCAAGAGCTCGCTCAATCCGAAGTGCTCAAGCCGATGAGAGAAGACATGATCCGCCAGCAGATGGTCCGACGAATGATGTCTGACAAAAATGTTGTCGCGATGCTTCAAGAGTCGACCGGCGTCAAGGACTCGAGCGAACTTGCCAGTCTATTGCTCGAAAACTGGGATGCTTTTCCTAAGGAAATGTACGCCGCCATGGAGAAAAGCGTCGCTCCGTTGGTCGATTCGATCATCGCGTCACGCGACGCTCAGATTGTCGCGAACACGAAAACGCAACTGGAACAGTTGGTCGGTTCGAACGGTTTGAAGAAAGACGTTGATTCCGCGTACCCGGATCTGGCTTCCAAGCTGGAAAGCAGTTATCTGGATGGAGACTCGGAGCAGTTCAATCAGTCGCTGGACGAATATCTGGCCGCCGTTTCGGAAACCACTCCGACAGGCATGAGACCAACCGGGATTCGCTGGGAGTACATCTACAATGCGGTTTCGCCGTTCTTTCTGGCGATGGTGATTTATCTGGCTGCGTTTGTCATTGCGGGCGTGGGCTGGCTGGGATTCATGAGAAATTTTCAGCAGGCCGCGACGTGGTTGCTCCTGCTGGGCTTGGCACTTCATGTAACGGGCTTGGTCATGCGAGTCGTCATTTCCGGGCGTCCGCCGGTCACCAATTTATACTCGTCGGTGTTGTTCGTTTCAGCCGCTTACGTGCTGTTGATGCTGATTGTTGAGCGTGTCACAAAAATTGGAATCGGAAATTCGATGGCCGGGCTTGGTGGTTGCGTTGCCCTGTTATGGGCATGGTCGATGTCGATCGTTGATGGCGACACATTCGCTGTGTTGGTTGCCGTGCTGGATACTCAATTCTGGTTGTCGACTCATGTGATTATTATCTCGCTGGGTTATTCCGCCACGCTGGCCGCTGGTTTTCTGGGTTTGGCGTACGTCGTTGCCGCATTGGTGGTTCCCCGTTTCAATGCCGACCGACGCAAAACATTCGGCAATCTGATTTACGGTATCGTTTGCTTTGGTTTGCTGGCCAGTTTTTTTGGCACGGTGCTCGGTGGTTTGTGGGGAGACGATTCATGGGGTCGGTTCTGGGGTTGGGACCCGAAAGAAAACGGAGCCTTGATGATTGTGCTGTGGAACGCGGTTTTGCTACACGCTCGTTGGGGCGGCATGATCAAAACGCGAGGACTGGCCGCACTGGCGATCATCGGTAACATCGTGACGCTTTGGTCATGGAAGGGGGTCAACGCGATGGGAGTCGGG
>CALFWL010000073.1 GCA_937928215.1 uncultured Pirellulaceae bacterium
CGCGATCAACGCGCGGCTTAACGCGTAGGCGGTACCGTTAAGGGTGTGCACGAAGTGCGTCCCTTTCTTTCCCGTTTGCTTGTAGCGAATGTTCAAACGCCGTGCCTGATAGTCGGTGCAGTTGGAGGTGCTGGTGACCTCGCCCCACTCACCCGCTTCGCCGCGACCAGGCATCCACGCTTCCAGATCAAACTTTCGATAGGCCGGCCCCCCCAGATCGCCAGTCGCTGTGTCGACCACTCGATACGGTACGCCAATCGCATCGAACAAATCACACTCGATCTGGCGGAGTTCTTCATGCATGGCGTCGCTTTGCTCAGGCAACGTGAACGCAAACATTTCGATTTTAGTGAACTGGTGGACTCGATACAAACCCCGCGATGCTCGACCGGCCGCGCCTGCTTCGGTGCGGTAACAGTGACTGATTCCACACAATTTGATGGGAAGCTCTTCCTCGGTCAGTGTCTTGCCACTGTACATCCCGCCGAGCGTGATTTCGGCGGTACCAATCAGCGACAGATCCGATTCCTCGATGCTGTAAATCTGAGTTTCGGGGCCACGCGGCATAAACCCAATCCCTTCAAGCACGGAATCGCGAGCCAAGTCGGGCGTGATCGTTGGAGTAAACCCTCGCTTGACCAACTCGGTGACCGCAAACTGCTGCAACGCAAGATCCAGCAGAACTAGGTCACCTTTCAGAAAGTAAAATCCGTTGCCCGTCGTTCGAGCCCCCGATTCGAAGTCGATCCAGTCATGCTTTTCGCCAAGCTCAAGATGATCGAGCACCTGAAAATCGAAAGATCGCGGTTCGTGCTGGCCGCGAGCGACCTCTAAATTGGCTTTATCGTCGACTCCGATCGGAGCGTCAGCATGAGCCACGTTCGGAATCGTGACTTGGATTTCTCTGACCTTTGCGTCCAGTTCATCGTGCTCGGCTTGAGCAGCATCCTTGGCGGCACGGAGCTGACGCCCCTCTTCTTTGCGAGCTTCTCGTTCTTCGTCGTTGGCAGCTTTGCCGATTGACTTGGAAACGGTGTTCGCTTGAGTGTTCAGCTCCTGAACGGCAGCCAGTTTTTCCTTGCGAGCCGTCTCTAGGGTCACCAACTGATCCAAGTCAGCTGTCACATTTCGATTGACGCAATTCTGCTTGACGGTGTCCAAGTTTTCGAGGATGTATTTTCGATCGAGCATTTTCAAAATATCGGGATTGAGTATTTACTGCCGGTCAGGAATGCCGGTATGCGGCAATTCTTGTTGAACGGATTTTCGGACCGGGATTTGCGACAACCGTCGCCCTGTTGCGAACCTGTCGACAGATGCAATCTGCCGACACGCGTCCGTTCCGCGATTCCTTGGCGTTTGCGAACGATTTTCGTTTTGGAATCGGTCAAATGTTGCTACACTATAATGACTGCGACCGAGTCATACTATTGATGCTGATCGCACGAATTCAACTTGCTTTCAAAGAATTGGCCCAATCGCTCGATGTCCGCCATCTATCCGTCATTCGACTTTTGTTCGGAATGAGTTTATGACCGACCAAACCTCATCAACCACGACCTTCGAAGAAGATGCCGCTACCGATCAAAATGCCGCTGTAAGATCAAAGCCGGCGGCCCGGCAGGCTACCAACAGAAAGCGACAACCTCAGTACAACGTGGTGCTGTGGGATGACGACGACCACTCGTACGATTATGTCGAACTGATGATGCGTCAGCTCTTCGGTCATTCCAGCTCGATGTCCTACTCGATCGCTCGCACCGTGGATTCGTCTGGGCGAGCCATCTGCATGACCACGACTCTGGAGCACGCGGAGCTAAAACGCGATCAAATTCAGGCGTTCGGCCCGGATGCATTGATCGAACGTTGCGACGGATCCATGAAGGCATCGATCGAACCCGTTCCCGGTGAATAACCTTCACGCGCGAGCTCATTCTTTCATCAGCCATATTCGGTGGCGTTCACCCTGTGCGGAGGTTTTCTGCACCCGCAACGCTCGCAACAACAAACTTTCCTTGTCGGTCCTCCAACCGTCAACGCCTCAACAACCCGCCTCTGGAATCTTTTTCGGCGGCCTGTTCCAATGGTGGGCCTTATTCGTAACAGGGCTTTGTCTTCCGTCGCTACTTCCAATGGGAACTTCCGTTTGGGTGCCAAGTTAAAAACCGTCACGCTGGGCTGCAAAGTCAATCAGTACGAAACCCAGTTCGTGAAAGAGGGACTGCACAGCATCGGCTATGAGGATGCCGATCAGGATACTCCTGCCGATCTGTGTATCGTCAACACGTGCACGATCACCGGTGAAGGTGATTCCAAAAGTCGGCAGATCATTCGCCGTATGAATCGAAACAACCCCGACGCTCGACTGGTCGTCATGGGTTGCTATGCGACTCGTGAACCGGAAGCCGTTGCCAAGCTGCCCGGTGTCGCCGAAGTCGTCACCGATAAACGCGAGCTACCGGATCTACTCGGTCGGTTTGGCGTTGTTGACATTCCCAACGGCATCTCAGGCCTTTCCAATCGTCACCGCGCTTATGTGAAAGTCCAGGATGGATGCCTGTTGCGATGCAGTTACTGCATCATTCCAACCGTTCGACCGGAAATGTTCAGCCGACCATTGGAAGATGTTCTAGAGGAAGTTCAACGCCTAGCCGACCATGGCTTTCGTGAAGTCGTGCTGACCGGAATTCACCTCGGTCACTACGGAGTCGATTTCAATCAAGGCAAACCAAAATCCGAGTGGACTCGGTTGTCTCATTTGGTCCGGGCGATTTGCCAGCGAGTGCCCCAGCTTCGAGTTCGCCTGTCCAGCATCGAAGCGACCGAGGTCACGCGAGAGTTGATCGACGTGATGGACGAGTTTAACGATCGCGTTTGCCCTCATCTACACGTTTGCGTTCAGAGCGGCAGCGATCGAATTCTGCGACTGATGAAGCGTCGGTGGACCCGAAAGCACATGATCGATCGTTGCCTGCAAGTCGCCGACCGGCTCCATTTACCCGCATTCACAACGGACTTGATTGTTGGATTTCCCGGTGAAACGGACGCGGATTTTGAAGAATCACTGGATGTCTGCCGCCAAATTGGCTTCTCAAAGATCCACATGTTCCCCTTCAGCGCTCGCCGAGGAACACCGGCCGCCACGATGCCCGATCAGATCGAGAAATCGGTCAAGTCAGAGCGTGGCCAGATCGTGCGCGAGTTAGAACAACAATTGAAACGTCGCTACTTCGATTCGCTGGTCGGACAACGTTTACAGCTGTTGGTCGAAGGCATCGATGAAGACGGAACCGCTCACGGAACTTCCTGCCGCTATGCGACGATTCAAGCCAGCGGTGACGGGTTCAATGAAAATGAACTGGTCGATGTCACGGTAACCGAATCAACGAGCGATCGAGTGATCGCGACGCTATCAGGAGTTCAAACTCCGTCCGCACTTTGATGGAACGGCAAGGCTCCGTCCGCACAGTGACGAGAGGGCAAGGCTCAGTCCACACAGTAACGGGAGGGGAAGGCTCCGTCCGCACAGTGACGGGAGGGGAAGGCTCCGTTCGCACCGCAATGAGAATGTCGGGATAGCAAGACTCCGCACTCCACACTCCACACTCCACACTCCACACTCCACACTCCACACTCCACACTCCACACTCCACACTCCACACTCCGCACTCCGCACTCCGCACTCCGCACTCCACATTCCGACCTCCGACCTCCGACCTCCGACCTCCGCACTCCGACCTCCGCACTCCACATTCCGCACTCCGACCTCCGCACTCCGACCTCCAACTTGAAAATGCTTGCATACCTCAACGGCAACTGGATCGATTACTCAGAAGCCCACATCCCCCCGTGGGATTACGGGTTCGCGATGGGAGTCGCTGTCACAGAGCAATTGCGAACGTTCAATGGAGATCTTTTCTGCGTTGACTGGCACATTGATCGACTGCTGAGCGGGCTGGACATCATTGGCCTGACGTGTCCACTCGATCGCCCCCAGTTGATCGACCTGCCGCAGCAAGTCGTCCGCAAAAATCGTGATGACATCCCGCCCGGCGGTGACATGGGAATCGGAATCTGCCTCACGCCCGGGCCGCTGACAAAGTTTGCGCCGGCCGCCGCGACGGAAACCGCAACTCCAACCCTGATCGCGTATGGATACCCGTTGAATTTTACTGGGCTGGCAGACCTCTACACGAAAGGGATGTCATTATCGGTCGTTGAAACCCGCGAAGTTCCGGACGCTTGCGTGCCTCGGCAGTTGAAGTGTCGCAGTCGCATGCACTACTATTTAGCCGAGCAAGAAGCATCAAAAAAACTTCCCGGCAGTCGAGCGTTATTGCTGGACGTGGACGGCAACGTGGCCGAGGCAGCAGTCGCCACGATCGTCATCGTCGAACAGGGCAGAGTGATCGTTCCACCGGCAGCCGCGATCCTTCCCGGCACGTCGTTAAAGTATGTGATGGAGCTATGCGAACGAGAAAACATCGCCTTCGCGCGAGAGCCAATTTCTCCGTCGCGACTGCAAGCTGCCGACGAAGTGCTCTGGCTGAGCACACCCGTCGCAATTCTGCCAGTGACTCAAATTGATTCGAGAAAGATCGGATGCGGACAACCCGGTCCTGCTTTTACCACCCTGATGGCGAGATGGTCAAACGATGTCAACGTTGACATTATCGGTCAGGCCACGAATGACAAGACTTAGGTGATTGTTTTTGCGTCGATTTTGCAAAACGGAAATTCATGGTAGCGCATAAACTACGTGATCCAAAAGCTCACACCAACCATGGGGAGCAGGTGTTTAAGAAAT
>CALFWL010000074.1 GCA_937928215.1 uncultured Pirellulaceae bacterium
CATGTCCGTGCAACAAGCCGCACTGAAAACTCGAATCAACCGCTCGGTCGGTACCGACGATCCCGTTGTCTTGGTGGCGGCGGATGAGAATTACGTGCGCCCGTTAGCGGTCACGCTGTTGACTGCGGCGCGAACGTTGCGAGCGGGCAGTCAATTGCGAGTCGTCGTGCTCGATGGCGGAATTGAGGCCAGCAGCTGGGCCGGATTGTGCGAAACGCTGGTTGATTATCCGATCTCCGTCGAGTCGATCCGTCCGGACCCAAAACAATTTGAAGACTTGGGGATTTCTCACCACATCTCTCACACGGCTTATTTTCGTTTGATGGCTGGCCAACTATTACCGCCCGACATCGAACGTGCTATCTACTTGGATGCTGACACGTTGGTACTGGAAGATCTGAATCAACTGTGGGAGCTGGAACTGGAAAATCAATATTGCCTTGCGGCGGTAGACATTGCGTGCCCTTTTGTGGATGCGTCATCGCACGAGCGATCGGCCCGCCGCTCTTTACCTTGGTTGGCCGCATTCAACCCGATCCCGAACTGGCGGCAGCTGGGGCTTGATCCGAAAAGCCTTTACTTCAACAGCGGCGTGATGCTCCTGAATCTCGCTCGGTGGCGACGGGAAAAAATCCATCGAGAACTGCTTTCATGCCTGCGAGAGAACCGGGCTCACGTCTGGTGCTGGGACCAGTACGCACTGAATGTTGTGTTTGCCAAAGAGTGGGGGCGGTTGGAATCGCGGTGGAATCAGGGTGCTCATGTTTTAGAGTATCCATCGGAGGACGCGGTGCCGATCCCGCTGGATGAGTTCACGTCCATGCGAGACCGTCCCGCCATTGTTCACTTCACAACCGAGTACAAACCGTGGGATTTCGAATCGACGCATCCTCAACGAGAGCTATTCTTTGAAGCCTTGGACGAGACTGCGTGGCGTGGTTGGCGACCGGAAAAACGATCCTTTTCTCCGCTTCATGAGTGGAATCAATTTGCCGCGCGAACAATTCGCAGGTTCACCATTGCCTCGCGGCGATTAAGATATGGGGTTTGAGCGACCTACTTCCACCATGAATTCTCATCTCAGACATCACGAATCACATGGAAACGATTGACTCAAACCAGATGGAAGCTCGCGAAGCGGCTCAGGTCGATTCGTGCCCTTTCAACCTGACTCTGTTCGCGACCCCCAAGCCGTTTGATCACGAAACCGACCCGATTCAGCGTAACGCAATCGAATCGTGGAAACGTCTCGCTCCGTCGGTGGATGTATTGTTGCTGGGAGACGAGCCCGGAATCTCCGAAACGGCCAAGAAAATGGGCGTCCGACACGCGGCAGGATTGAAACGAAATCAAAGTGGCACGCCATTGTTAAGCTCTGCTTTTCAGATGGCGCATGAACACTCGGCGGCTCCCCTGCTGATGTACTGCAACTGCGACGTCATTCTTGAGCCGTCATTTCTGGATGCCATTGAATGCGTAAGCCGGTCGCCTGTAGGTAAATCTTTCGTTGCCTATGGCCGACGCCTAGACGTGCCTGTCGATTGGGAAGTCCAATTCGATCAGCCTGCCGATCGCGATCGACTGCGCGAACGGGTGCGTTTGCACGCTCGGCGTGCGCCGGTCGTGTGCAAAGAGTATTTCGTATTCCCACGGGCGCTGTTTTCGGCGATTCCGGACTTCGCTGTTGGTCGAGGAAATTGGGACAACTGGATGATCTGGCATGCGCGGTGCCAAGGAATTCCGGTTGTCGACCTGTCAGATCGAGTGCAGGTCATCCATCAATCCCATGACTATCGGCATCAACAAAACAGTCGCCAGCTAAGCTACGTTACTGGCCACGAAGCAAAAGCAAACCAACGGCTTGCCGCCGGGCGGCACATCATTTCCGGGTGCAGCGGAACTTGGCGGCTGTCCGAAAATGGCGTCGAAAGGGTTCGTTGGCCCGGCCTGAACTGGAACTTCTGGCGCGACCTGCCTCGCTTTGCGAGGTTGATCATCGAGTTATTTGTAAAACGTGGCTAAAACCCCCCTGTTGCGGGTTATACTGGGCTGGCTCCGTAACCCGCCAAACTTTGTGAGCCACCGTGTCCGCTCGGGCAAATTGATTGGCTCATTCATCATCGTCGTCGCAACTCTGCTTTATGATCGAACAATTTACGTTTGTTGTTGCGGTTACGATCGTCGGCGGAGCCATCTTTCAAGCGGCTCTTTGTGGCGCGTTTCTGATTGTGCTGCGCAGGCAAAAGCGGTTTGAACTGCCGATCGAGGAACAGCACGCAACGGCGGTATTGATTTGCGTTCGCGGATGCGATCCTACGCTACAGGAAACGATTCGTGCGGTGCTGGACCAGAATTTTGACGACTACCGAGTTCATGTGGTGGTTGACCATCGGACCGATGATGCGTGGGATCTGCTGCACTCGCTGAAGGACGAATACGACTTGGAACGGCGGTTGGAAATCCACGAAATGCCTTCGCCTCGTAGTGACTGTGGTTTGAAGTGTCAGGCACTCGTGTGCGGGTTGAGCAAGTTGGCGGCAGGCACTCAGTATCTTGCGTTATTAGACGCCGATGTGCGACCGCATCAGAATTGGCTGAAAGAATTAACAGGGCCGTTGGTCGATCCTTCCATCGGCGTATCGACGGGAAATCAATGGTTCGAACCCGCTACCCCTGCCTCATCGGGAGGATTGACTCGCAGCCTGTGGAATGCTGGAGCCTTGGTACCAACGGTTTTCTTCCAAAATCCGTGGGCGGGATCGCTGGCGATGCGAATGGACGATGTCCGAAAATCAGATCTCGAAAGCATTTGGCGTCGTTCGCTGGTCGACGATGGTCCGATTCGAGACGCCATTAGAAAAATTGGATTGAAGGTCCACTTTTCGCCATCCATTTTGATGATGAACCGAGAGCGTGCCACACTGCCCTTTGTGCGTCGCTGGATCGGTCGCATGTTAACGTGGTCGCGGCTATACGAGCGAACATTCTTTGCAACAGTGATTCACGCGTCCATCAGTTCGGCGATTCTTTTACTGACGTTCGGGGCACTGATTGCGAATGCCATTACAACCGACGTGAATGGCACGTTGATTTCAGCGGGGGCATTAATCCTCAGTGGTACGTTTTCGTTACTTGGTTGGTGGCTAATCAGAACCG
Source organism: uncultured Pirellulaceae bacterium (assembly GCA_937928215.1). Lineage (GTDB taxonomy): Bacteria > Planctomycetota > Planctomycetia > Pirellulales > Pirellulaceae > Mariniblastus. Next base: position 3,157 of record CALFWL010000074.1, read on the forward strand.
GAGCTGCTTATAGTTGCTCCCTGCAAGGGCAGTCCATCGCACCTATTTCAGGTTTAAGCTGGATAAGAATGTTGCTGCTGATCTCAGTGGCTCAATTCTTTTACGCACTTGGATGCATGCAGGCCATCTTCTCCAAGCAGGTTCGTTGGCGCGAAATCACGTATGACGTCGGCAATCGAAGTGACTTTCAGATGCTCGACTATCAACCGTTTCCGAGTCAATCGGCTGAACCCTCTGAAGTCTCAATTTGAGTGACCGGCGGGGGCGGGACCGCGCAAGGAGCTTCCCCTCCATGATGCGATTATGAAAGCATCAGCTTGAGTATCCCGATGGCAAAAGCAAGCAGTTGGTACATCAGCAGCAGAAAAAAGATTCCTGTCGCGACACCGGCGAAAAATTGAACAGGCATACTCGTCACTACTTTTCTAGAGAGGCCGAAGACAGAGATGATCGCGTCGCGTAATCGGCCGTCACGGAGACCTGACGGGACAACGGTTTCACCGCGACGCGAGGCGGAAGGTGGTTCTTCGATTGGCAATTGATTCGATCGTTTACGTTCATCAACTACCGCAACTTGCTTATTTTCTGTTGGTGAAAATTCAGCGGACATGGCGAATCAAGAAATGGATTCAAACGATTGGTAACTTGGCAGACTCGGTCGCGTTCGCAGGTTGCGGGAGATCGACTCCATGATACCAACTAACAACTTCTTGTGTGACAAATAAGCGAATTTACCTCGATGAATGTGCTCAAGCCAAACGGATTTACAAAAGAATCCCCCCTTACCGTTCTCGATCAAGAAGCGTGTGCAACCGGCTTTTCTTTGATAACCTTGGGTTTGTTTTCTAACTCGATCGCCACCCGAGCGGGTAGTTGCGTAAACGTCCACAAATAAATTTCTTGCATATTCTGCGAATCCAAGACCAGATATTGACGAATCAAAACGTTGTTTTGAAGGATAGTTTTTTTGAAACCGTTGTATTGTCCACGCGGGGAATGTTGTTAAAAAAGAGCAAAGGGTAGGGTGCAACCTTCCAGAACGGGAGGAAACCGACATCCCACCGAGCACATTTGTTCTGGGGCACACCTGTTCTTTTTGACACAGTCAAATATCGCGTCGTTGTAATTTGCGGTCTATCTGAAAAAATGTCTGAGAATTTGATTAGCATTTCCAGCGTCGGGGCGAAGCATTGGAGGACTGCCTGTCTGACTTCGCTAGTTTTCCTTGCGATTGCGGGGTGTCGCTCTGCCACTTCGCAAGGAAACGATAACGAAGATTCCCGGCCCCCCGTTGTTCAGGACATGGACATTGTTAAGCCCAACTCGCCTGACTAATTTTGCCAACCTCGATATTATTGAATCTGATTGGATTGCAGCGTGACTGTTACCCATTGGCTTACGGTGATCGCTGGGTACGAGGTGGGCCACCGGTACACCCTCTCTAAGGAACAGGGAACGATCGGACGAAGACCATCGAACGCGATTCAGGTGCTCGACGCGGAAGTGTCTCGCGTTCATTGTCGTTATCACGTCGCGAACGACCGCCTTGAAATTGCGGATCTGGACAGCTCCAACGGGACGTTCGTCAACGGAACGCCGGTCGAACGTTGTGAACTTTCTTCCGGTGAATTTCTCAAGGTCGGCACAACGGTACTCAAATACGAAATCAACGATGCTCCCATTCTGAAGCCGATTGTCGAAAATGACTCGGACACGCATTTTACGGTCCATGAAAAAGAATTGCCCGCAGATTCTCCTTCATGCGAGTTGTCATACTTCCATGCGAATCAGAGTCCATTCGTCAAGGATCGGGACAACGAACCGTTAATCGATGGGAAAAGTGCCCCCGCGCAGATGGTTCAAATCGTCAGTGACATGAGCTTCATTTACCACACCTCATTGGTCACTAGGAGCAAGGCGGACAGAGATGAGATGCTTGAAAGTCTGCTCGATTTGATTTTCAAATGGGTCGCTGCAGATCGGTGCTGTGTGATGCTTCGCGATGGCGACCAACGCAATTTTTCACCCCAGGCAGTCCGGTCGCGTTCTCGACAAACGAACGAGAATCAGTTGCTGATCAGCCAATCCGTTGTGAACTACGTTCGAAAAAACCGAGTCGGTATTCTGACTTCCAATGTCATGGAAGACCAGCGACTTGTCAGTGAAAGCAGCATCAAGCAAATTGGCATTCAGGAAGCGATTTGCGTTCCGATTCCGGGAAGAGACCAACTGCTGGGCCTGATCTACATTGATACACTCGCTCCCGCGGGGACCGAGAAATCTGAGCGATTCAATCGGGACAATCTCAAATTGATGATTGCGATCGGGCTGCAGATTGGATTTGCGATCGAAAACGAGCGCTATTTCTCCAAATTACTCGAACAGCAACAACTGGCAACCATTGGTCAAACAACGACCGCGTTGTCGCATCACTTGAAAAACGTTCTTCAAGGAGTAAACGGCGGAGCTCATCTGGTCGAAGCTGGAATAGAAAATGACGATCTGGAACTGGTGAAGAAAGGCTGGGAGATCGTCAATCGAAATCAGCAACAAATCTCGAAACTGGTCAATGACATGTTGATCGTCGGGCAGCCTTACGACCCACACTTGGTCATGGCGGACTTGAACGAAGTCATCACGAGTGTGTTCGAAGAAATCGGTCCACATCTTTCCCGACGAAATATCCAATACGAATGGAATCCCGGCACCGCCCCCACGCTGTTCAAATTCGATCCTCGAGGAATCCACTGGGCGCTACACAATTTGATCAACAGTTGCGTTGAGGCGTGCCACGGGCTTTCGCATGGCAAAATTCGAGTCACCGTTGAACGTTCGGACGACCGAGCGGTGATGATCTCCATCGCGGACAACGGCACACCCGCAAAAGTAAAAAATGCGGAAGATCTGTTCTCGCCCGCCAAGTCCAAGCCGGATCACAGAATGAACCCGGTTGAACTGGCCGTCAGTCGAAAATTGATCCGAGGACATGCTGGGGACATAGAAATCACTCATCCCGAATCAGGAGGCAACCTGTTCACAATTCGGCTGCCATTCGAACCATTGACCGCGAGCAAAGCTGAACTCTCGCCACCCGCTTGAAAGTTTCCTCAGTTTCCGAGTTGACCTGTACGGTTTCTGCGGGATGGCATCCGTCATAGTCGGAAGTGAGCGTTCAAAGTTTTTCACTTGGATAAACTGGTGCAGTTGGGGAATGCCGAACGATGCGATTCCGCTGAGGAAAATGGCGATAAGTTCTCTCAGGGAGCAATCCTCTCGATTTCTGATTTAGCTAGCACCGCGACATTTGTCCGATTCGCACGTCGTTCGATGTGGCGGGTGCGGGGCAGGAACCGGGTTCCGAACTCGATTGCCCAATTTTCGTTCGCTCGTTACACTCGCTCAGGGTGAAACTGGCGGAAATTACATGGATGTAAATATCGCTTGCCGGTGGGTATCTCGATTGATATTCGACCTGCTCTTGGATCATGGAGGATCGGATGCGTCGACTCATGCTTACTTTTTCATCGCTTTCTGCGATCAGTTTCTGCTTTGCGTCCCTTCTGCTACCGGGCAACAGCCTCGGGCAGAACTCTTCGGCACCCGAGGACAAAAAGACAGTCGAGCCGGTGTTTCGAGTTTCCAAGCTCAGCGATGCCAGTCGAGGCAACGTGGAACAGGATCTACTGAAGTCCAGGCCGGTTGGTGAGGCGATCAAGGAAGCGGCGATCGCCGACGCTCAAGCAACAGGCCACAGCCTCGATCGCGCCATCGATATGGCGTATCAGACGTTGGCTCAAATGCGATCGAATGTTCGCGACTACACAGCAATCATGGTTAAACGCGAATCGATCGACGGAGTCGTTGGCGATCCCGAGTACATGAAACTGAAAGTTCGCTGTCCGCGACAGTCCGCTGCCGGAAAAACTCCTTTCAGCGTCTACATGAAGTTTCTACGGCCCAAAGCATTCGCAGGTCGAGAAGTGATCTGGGTCGACGGAGTCAATCAAAATCGCATGTGCGTCCACGAAGGCCGAGGCCTGATGGCGATGCGTGAGTTCAACCTTGATCCAACCGGCTGGGTCGCCATGAAAGGCAATCGGTACCCGGTTTACGACGCGGGGATTGAAAACCTGATCGTCAAGCTGATCGAAAAGGCCGAACGTGACCGCGATGCGGGACCTTGTATCGCCACCTATCGGGAAGGCGCGAAAATCAACAAACGTTCATGCACGCTAATTGAATTAGTTCACAATGAACGAAAGGCTCCTTACGAATTCCACAAGGCTCAAGTCTTTATCGACGACGAGCTCAATCTCCCCGTCCGATACGCGGCGTATGACTGGCCAAGTTCGCCTGGTGGTTCCCCTGAATTGATGGAAGAATACACCTACGTGAATGTTGCCCTCAACGTTGGCTTGGCTGACACTGATTTCGATCCATCGAACCCAAAGTACCACTATCCAAACCGATAGACAAAAACCGTGAGCGCTGAACCAGTCTCTTGACTTGATTGGTTCAGTTCGCTTGGTCATGCGGGAGCCCAATTCGTTCCCCCCGTTTCGGA
>CALFWL010000075.1 GCA_937928215.1 uncultured Pirellulaceae bacterium
CAACATTCAGCGTCACCGCCGCGGCCCGCATTACGTCACGAACCTGAAGATAGTTCGAATCGTCCATTCCGGTCTTGGGCTTTTCCTGTTTCGATGTGGCGACTTTTCCCGAAACTTTTCCTGACGAAAGTTGCTTTTTCAACGATTTGACTTGCTGACTGAGCGATTCGACGGCGACAGGAATTTCCGCAATCGTCACACCGAGACGCTTCGCAACAGACTTTGCCGCGTCCGTAATCTGTCGCTGATTCTGCCTAGCGCGATCGCCAGTCAGTGCCTGAATTCGACGAGTCCCCGACGACACACTCTCTTCGACAATGATTTCAAACGCGGCCACGTCAGTGATGCTGTTGACGTGAATGCCGCCGCATAGCTCTTTGCTGAAGTCACCAATGGAAACCATTCGAACCGGGTCAGGATACTTTTCGCCAAAGAGCATCATGGCTCCCTGATGACGAGCCGTATCCAGAGGCAACGTCTCCGCTTTGACAGTCGCTGGCTGATTGATCTTTTCAATGGTCAGTCGTTCGATCGTCGCCAATTCTTCCGGAGCGACCGGGTTCAAGTTCGAAAAATCAAAACGCAATTCATCATCCGTCACCTTTGACCCTCGCTGCTGAGCATGAGAGCCGAGTGTCTGCTGAAGTGAATGATGTAAAACGTGCGTGGCCGAGTGAGCTCGCTGGATTGCCGCGCGGCGATCAGCATCGACGGTGGCGATGATTGGATCGGTTGACCGGAGCGTTCCTTCAACCTGCCTGCCTTGATGGACGAACACGTCACCATTTTTTTGAGTGTCAGTGACCTCGAATTTTCCGTTGGGCGTCGTCAACCATCCCGTGTCACCAACCTGGCCGCCCGATTCGGCGTAAAACGGAGTCTGGTCGAGCACCACGCACTGAGGTTCGCCAGAAGTCGTCTCCAACGAGTCAACTTGCTGGTCGCCTGCAATCAATCCGACAATCGATGCGCTGGATTCAATCGATTCATAACCAAGAAAATCGGTCGACTTTGCCTTTCGTTTGATGTCATCGATTGGGCCGAAGTCACCCATCACACTGTCGGCGATTTTTCCGCTGACTTCGCTGTGAACGTCCATCGCTTTTTGATAGCCGTCCCAATCGAAGCTCAACTTGCGATCGGCAGCCATGGATTCGAACAGCTCGGGCGGCATGCCATAAGTTTGGTACAGCTCGGCAGCTTCTTCGCCAGGAACAGCCGTTTGATTGGCCGTCATCATGGACGCAAAAATTTTCTCGATCCGAGCCAGGCCATCATCCAGTTTCTCAAGGAAGCTGGTCTCTTCCTTCTTGATCACCTGCGCAACTCGGTCTGCGGTCTCGGCGAGATCAGGGTAGGGGCGTTTGAGCATCTCCACCACCTGAGGCACCAACTGGAACAGAAACGGGTTTCGCAACCCCATGTCGTGTCCCTGCAAGACCGCTCGACGTAACAACCGGCGCACGACGTACTCTTCGCGATTGCTGCCCGGATAAACATTTTCATGGATCGACAACGCACAGGCGCGAACATGATCGGTGATCCGACGCAGGCGTCTGCCGTTTTCGGTGTCCGCTTCATACTTTACGCCGCATACTTCCGCGGCGGCTTCGACGATGGGCATCAACGTGTCGATATGAAAGTTGGTACTGACGCCTTGAAGCGTTGCTGCCGTTCGTTCAAGCCCCATGCCCGTGTCAATGTTTTTACTCGGGAGTGGAACCAAGTTTTCCGGGGGATCACCTTCACGATTAAATTGGGTGAATACAAGGTTCCAGATTTCGCATTCGACGTCGGGCGTCGGATGATAGAAGATTTCACTGCACGGACCACAAACTCCATCGGGCCCATTCGAAGGAGCACCCGCAGGCCAGAAGTTTTCATGTTCATCTAACCGGCGAATCCGAGAGGTCGGCAGGCCGATGTCTTGTTGCCAGAAACCGGCGGCTTCATCGTCATCCAGATAGACGGTAACGCTCAACTGGTCCGGATTGATCCCCAACCATTTCTTGTCCGTCAAAAATTCCCACGCCCAATGGATCGCTTCACGCTTGAAGTAATCCCCGAAGCTGAAATTTCCCAGCATCTCGAAAAATGTGTGGTGGTAAGCCGTGCGGCCAACGTTTTCAATATCCCCCGTTCGCAAGCACTTTTGCGAGGTCGTCGCGCGGGTGTAATCAAGTTTCACCTTCCCCAAAAAATGATCCTTGAACTGATTCATGCCAGCTGGCGTGAACAGCACGGACTTATCCCATTTGGGCACCAGCACATCACTGGCGACCACGGTGTGGCCCTTGGTCTGAAAGAAGTCGAGGTATTTTTCGCGTAGTTCGTCGGTTTTCATCGGTATCCTGCGGCGTCAAAACAAGCCCGCCAATATATCGTGAGCGGGAACTCGCGCACAGATTAGTGAGACAACCGGTTCGTCAACGGAGGTTCGGTTTGTCCACGGAGAAACGGGGAGCGTTGCCTCGCCTCTGACGAATTCCTGCGACTATCGAACCGAATTCACCTTCCTCTCAGGAGCCAAGCATGATGAAATCAAGGCCTCCCGCCTTGGCATGTTATACTTTGAGAAACGGAAAATAGAACTTTCGATTGAGACGTGAGTTTTTCATGATCATCTGGGGCTGGCGTGATTTAACTTCGGACGTGTCGGAACAGGACTTCCGGTGCCCTCAGTGTAATCAGCAGAGACGCGGAAGCTTAAAGCAAGTTCGAAAGTATTTCACGCTCTACTTCATTCCATTGATTCCGCTCGGCAGCACCGGAGCCTATGTCCAGTGTGGATCTTGCGCAGGCACTTTTGGTGAAGAAGTTCTGACCCAAGATCCTCAAGGCGATCAAGAAGATCGCTTGCAGAAAATGCTGGGCGTCATGGTAATGGCTGCCTTGGCAGACGGAAAAGTTGACGCTCAGGAACGCGCAGAGATCAACCGTCAGTACACCATTCTGGCTGGCCTTCCCTATGATAGCGGTCACCTGAACAGGCAGATCGAAATGGCAATCGAAAGCAAGAATGACCTGAATGGTTTCGTGAGTAAATTCGCACACGAGTTGTCGTCGCATGGCAAAGCGTTGGTTGTGAAACTTTCGTTTTTGACCATGTCAGCGTCAAGCAACTTTAACAAAAAACATCAGCACCAACTCTCACGCTTACCGGACACACTCGGAATTACCGAGTCACAGTATCGGACTCTGATTGAAGAGATATCTTGAGATGGCTAAACCGTTATCGCATCGCAATCCATCAAGGAGCTACCAATGCGTGTAGCATTTCGTTGTCCGAAGTGCCAACAAAAGTACTCGCTGCCAAAACGTGACGGCTTGAAAAAGAAGCGCGTTGACTGCAGAAAGTGCGATTACTCTTTTCGCGTCATCGAAGGCTTGGCTCGAAAACCCTCCCAACCAAAAACTGCCAAGCCCTCGACGCCTGAAACAAGCTCCCAGCGTGCTCTCTCCGAAGCAGCAAGGCACTCGGATTCTGACATGATCGAGCCCGTGGTGGCTCAACTGGTCGATACTTCGGAAACCGTGGTCGCCCCGTTGCTCGAAGCGTCCATGGGTCCGGTGGACATGAGTATTTATTTCGTTGACTCGTCGGCGTCAAACTTTGTACCCGCTGAGCCTGCGGCAAAAATCACTCCGCCCACGCGACACTTAAAAAACCCGATCATGATTCCGGCAGTGCTTGGAGCGATCGCATTTTCATTTTTTCTTGCATTTGCTGCGTTTACGTATCGAATCTATCGCTTCGCGAGCCTGCCAAACACCTCGACCGTCCGTGCCGAGGCCGATACGGAACTTCATGACTCAAATGCCCATCGTAAGCGACCGCCAATCGAATCGCCTCCTGTTTTTCCGCCGCCGAGTGTGGTTGCCCCTCACGACTTTATGCAGGATTTTGAATCACAGGTTGAGCGTGAGCAAGCGAGGATGGAGCAACAGGAGCTTTTGGCCCAACGAGAATTTGAACACGTGCAGGAGATGATCGACCACAAGAATCGGGCGATGACCGAGTTCGAAGTGCAAGAAGCTCAACGAACCATGGAACGGGAAAAGCGGAGATTCGAGCGAGCAGAAGAACGACGAATTTTAGCTGACCAGAAACGACATTTGGAAATACTGGAAGAGACTGCTGATAAAAATCCGCTCCAAGGATTGATCTACAGAATTCCAATCGACGGTTGGGGAGCCAAGAGTTTGACCATCACCAATGACCAGATCGTATTTTACGGCACAACCAAAGGTGTTATCGCCTACGATTGCAAAAGAAACAAAATCATGGCGAACACCGAGGACAAAAGAAGCTTGGATTACGCGGAGGCGTTGGAACTCAGTCATTCAGGCAAGCTGATTGCCGCCGGAGATTCCGATGGAGTTATCGAACTGTTCAAAACCGACCGACGTGGAAGACTGAATTCTCAAGGTACGCTTGCTCACCATGAAGAAAAGATCATGCATCTGATTTTCGGCCGTGACGATACACGCCTGATCTCCATCGACAAGAAAAGCACTATCTGTTTCTGGAATCTTACGACGATGACACTTATCCGATCCGATAGCTCATTTTCCTCAGGCGTTGAATCGGCTCGCTTGAACGTGGAAGGTTCTCACGCATTGGTGACCGACGGCGAAGCTTGGATATCTTTGAATGTTGAAGACGGGGAACCGTACGAAGCAGGGCAGTATCCTTTCTCAACCACGACGCCCATGACTTATTCGCCTGACTTGAGTCGCCTGCTCGCGGCCAACGGTTCGCGAATCAATATCATGGATGTCACTCAAACGGAACCGCTTCACAAGATCGTAGGTAAAGGCACGCAATGGACAGTCACTTGTGTCGATAGCAACAGCTTTTTGACCGGCGGCCGTAAAAAAGTTTACTCATGGGACACGATCGAGGGGACGCTGACGCACGTCTGGAGCATTCCTGATGCAGGCTACATTCAAAAAATTGCCGTTTCTCCTGATGGCTCGAAAATGGCGGCCACGAGCGGGTCAGCCAGTCAAGACATCTATGTCTTTGAGTTGCCCTAAGACCCGAACAAAATCTGAAAACATATATGACGACATCATCGAATTCGCAAACGACTCAGACTTCCGTTTCCGCAGTGGTCAGCATGGTGTTTGGAATCATGTCACCGATCGTTTTAGTAACGTTGGTGCCTGCGGTCATCACGTCGTTACTTGCGATTCTTTTCGGACACTTCGCGCAACTAAAAATCAGCCAGAGTGGCGGAAGGCTTTTGGGTCGCGGCCAAGCGATCGCGGGACTGGTAACAGGATATTTGTTCCTGCCAATCAGTTTATATTTGGCACCCGGTTTCTTTCGCTACCCCGAGACCATCGAACGTTCTCCAGCAAAACAATTGCTGATGAACGCGGAACGTTCAATCAAAAACTCCACACGATCAACGGTCCGAGGAAACTCGTCGAAAGCAAAACAACTGGCTCAGGAAGTCTCGTCCAGCCTAAGTCAACTGGGAGCACTGGCATTCGTCAAATCGGATGATTCAGGAACTGAAACCATGGGATTCGAAAAGTTCAATGTCTATTGCCACTTGGCTCCAGACAGCGTCTGTTTTTTAGTCAACATCCCAAACTACCATAAATACGAAACGGAAGCCAAAGAACTGCTTTCAACCCTCGCATGGCGTAGCGGAAGAGGTGTGATCGTGGCAGAGAAGCTTGAGGGCAGGATGGAGATGGGAGTCGGATTGAAGGGGCGGTTTCTCTACGGAGATGTGATGGTCGGTCCAGCGAGCAATGAAAAGCCAAGCGAAAGCAACCTCACGCGCCGAAGACTCGAGCGGTTCTTCGAGTAACAAGTTGAGATCGGTTCGCTCAAGGGTTGTGAATGATTGAGCACTCGAGAATCAATAAGTTGTAGGATGTGCATGATTCAGCGCCGATTTCACACGAGCGAAATGAAATCAAATCCGACCGTTATTGTTGGATAAGTGCGAAGTTCGTCTTGCGCGCTTTTTCATAATCTCGCTACGCGTAGGCTGTTTTTTGGGGAATCGTTGACTCTTGCCTCGAAAATGGCAGATCAGAAATCGCCGAAAACGCAAGTAAAATCAACTTCTGCGAAAGTCGAACGAAGGACAGGGTTTGTGTAGCGACTTGAGGCGTTCCCTGATCTATATCAGGCGGAAAAACGACAAACCCACTCTCCCTTCAACAATCGGTCCGATCAGAGATTCACAACCTCAAGACAACTCCCCAGCGACTGGCGATGGCGTCTACTGATCTGATCAACCGTGACTTTGTGGGGTCGAATTGATTCCCGATCATTTTTTGTCCGTCAGAAATATCCAAAACCGATTGATCCAATCATGCATTTTAACCTTCACAACGATCTGAAGCGCGACGGGATTCTGATCGGGCGATTCCCGCTTTGCCTAGTTTTACTGATCAATGATTCCAATTTCCCGTGGTTCGTGCTGGTTCCTCAGCGTGCAGAAATTCGTGAGTGCTTTGACCTGAACGCAGAAGATTACCAAGCTCTCTGGATTGAATCGCGGGCGTTCAGCGAAGGCATTATGCGATCATTCACTGGTGACAAATTGAATGTCGCGGCTTTAGGCAACATGACGCCACAGTTGCACATCCACCATATTGTTCGGTACTCGACCGACGCCGCATGGCCCGCACCAATCTGGGGAAAGTTCCCCCATCATCCGTATACCGAAAAAGAGATCGATCGGATTCGAGCGAAGATCGCCGCTGAGAAAATTGCTCAGTTTGCGGCTGAAGGATAAAGCAATCGGCAGAATAAAACATGCCGGTAAATCTTCTGGAACCTTGAGAGCCAACACGTGTTGCCGGTACATCCTGAATGCGGAAAGATTTTCAATACGGAAACACTCTCCGCTGCCGCTCGCTTGAGTCGCCTGCCGACAATTCCACCACCATCAACGGCATGAAATAAGCCTGCCTCAAAATACTGAGACAGGCTTGTCAGATTTCACAATAGCTTCAACCAACCAGTCACTTTTTGCTCTTTGCCTTGTCATCGGCAGCGGCTTCTGTTTCTTCAGCAGGACTCGCTGTCGCGTCAACGACTTCTTCCGGAACAGGCTCGGCATAACCACCGGCGGCCAGCACCTTCTCTTTGATCTCATCCGCCACGTCGGTGTTTTCAATCAGGAAGTTACGGGCTTTCTCTTTTCCCTGCCCCAAATGGGTACCGCCGTACTTGAACCACGAACCACTTCGCTGCACGATCTTGTGAGCAACACCCAAGTCCAGCAGATCGCCCTCGTAGCTGATGCCGTTGCTGTGCATCATGTCAAATTCGGCGATGCGGAACGGGGGCGCAATCTTGTTCTTGACGATTTTCGCCTTGACTCGCTGCCCAACCTGAACATCGCCATCCTTCAACGCTCCGATACGACGCACGTCGATTCGCACCGAAGTGTAAAACTTCAGGGCTCGACCGCCGGGCGTGGTTTCCGGGCTGCCGAACATGACGCCAATCTTTTCACGAATCTGATTGATGAAAATCGTACACGTCTTGCTGCGAGAAATCGCTCCGGTCAGTTTACGCATTGACTGACTCATCAAGCGAGCCTGCAAGCCGACGTGCGAGTCACCGATTTCGCCTTCCAGTTCCTTCTTGGGAACCAAAGCAGCAACCGAGTCCACCACGATCACATCGACTGCGTTCGACTTGACCAGCATTTCGACGATCTGCATCGCTTCTTCGCCGCTGCTCGGCTGGCTGACCAGCAACGTGTCAAGCGATACGCCCAGCTTTCTTGCCCAAGTCGGATCGAAGGCATGTTCCGCGTCAACGATCGCCGCGATGCCGCCTGTTTTTTGAGCCTCCGCAATCACGTGCAATGCCAGCGTCGTCTTACCACTGGATTCCGGGCCATAGACTTCAATGATCCGTCCACACGGCAAACCACTGCCGCCGAGTGCCATGTCCAAAGACAAACTGCCCGTCGAGATGCCGTCGACCTTTTTGATGCCGTCGTTACCCAACGCCATGATCGAACCACTGCCGAATTGAGCTTCAATCTGCTGAACGGCGGTGCTTAACGTTTCGTTTTCGGCCAGCATTTTGTCGCAAGCCGTTTGCTCGGTTTTGCCTTTTTTGCCAGCTGACGATTTCTTAGCGACTTTGGTTTTGCTCATTTTGTTCTCAGCTTTTTTCGTCGTGGGAGTCGTACTTGCGGAACCGTTACGTGATGGGGTGAGTGTTGCGGTTGAAACCATGGAATGAACTCCTGCATAGTTGGTGAAGAATGGTGAAGGCTTCACTGCAAGATTCCATCAGCCGCGACACAAACCATCGGCGAAAGGGGTACAGGCGTACACGATACGACCCGTAAAACAGCTTTACAAGAGCCTTCACAAGTATCTTTCGATAAAGCGTGGACACATCCGGTCCGAGTCCATGATTTTTCTTCAAAGAACACTCAGGCTACGGCATTTTCCGCAATTATTTAAACGGATTGCTGGATTCGTCCTGCCATGCGGGCAGCAATTCACGATCCTCTTCACTCAGCTTTTCAATCGGCATGTTCAATTCGCGGCCCGCGTCCGTCTTCAAGAAAACCTGTTTCTCCGTTCGACGGACATACCAGGCCTCGATCTTGTACTTGCCGGTGCTATCCGTCCAGGTTCGCAAGGTCTCCTTCAAATCCTGACCAACCTTGTTCGTTTTGCGGCGCAGTTTACGAACCGTTTTGTCTTGTATGATCAATTGATCCCGAGTCATATCGCAATCAAAGGCATCCGAATACTCGTCCCAATGGACATGTAGACTACCATCTTCATTCTCGTACATTGCCGTAATCGGGTGCCAACGGTTGGCCCAACAGGCAGCCAACGGAGTCCCTTTTTCGATGGTTAATTTTTCCGGCACCAGCTGAGCAGATTTAGGGATGGGGATGTCGATCTTGTATTGCTTGTGGCGAATCGAGCTACGGGTTTTCTCCTTGTCGGGAAAGGTTGTCTTACTGGCGCCTCTGCCTCCCGAGACCAGGTTCTGCGCGAATTTCTTCTCAAGCGCTTCGCGATCCGAGCCCGTCAAGCTGGTCAACTGAGAAAGCACATCTTTGGTGATCACTAGCTTGCTGCGAGGGTGCATTTTGTCCCAAGAGGCACTGTAGTTCTTGTACCGCAGGTTCACCTGGTCTCCCTGCGGCTCGAGGACGAAAACATCTTTCCACATTGCACCATGCTCATTCAACAACATCGGCGTGCCCGGCAACAGCTTAACATCGTCCTCCAGCGGCACCGCTCCATCGGGAATGATAGCGGTACTCGCGGGCAGCGTGCGAACACTGACCTCGAATTTTTCGGGAGTTGACCTAGCCCGGCTCAGCACGTCAGGGTCCACGGCGATCCACTTTTCTCTGGGGTGACTTACAAGTGTCAGTTCACCTTCGTACTTCAGCACAACGGGGCCAGCGACCTTGAAGCTGATCACTTCCGCGTCCTTCCATTCTCCATCCCAGCCTGCCTTGACCGGCATTCCGGGAACCAACGTCGTTCCCTGGTCAACCGCCAGATAGTCGTCCGGCAAACTTGCTGGCGGCGTCGCGCGAAGCTTCGTTCGGGCGATCGATTCTTTTTCCTTTGCCGTCAGCGGCCTGGCTTTAGTTCGAGAACCCGGGTTGCCAAGCCGCACCATGTTGGACACTAGGTACTTGGCCGGGTGAAACCCATCGGTCACGAAGTACACTTCGAAGTCGTTCCCACCGCCAAACACCCCATTAATGCGGATCCGAGCAGTTCCGGATTTCTCCAATCCGCCAAACCCGATCACGTTCAATTCTCCTCCCTTGGTCTTGCCGGAGATCCGAACACGATAAGATCCCGAGTCACTCTCTCGTGTCAACTGATAGTCAACCGCCAGAACGGATCGCCCGAAACGATCGTTTTCTATCCGAAGATTGCTCAGCTTGTACATCGGCGCTTCAGCGGGAGCCACAATCAAGTCACTCGCTGACGCTGAACCGGCTGCCAAACCCACGCAAATAAATGCCAACCACATTTTGTTCAATCTTGAAATCATTTAAAAACCTTGTCTGAATAATCAGGGCAATTCGACGGGCCAGTTTCTCAAAAATGGGTTCTCCTCCACCACAGGTGGATCGACGGGCTCAAGCGTTGCCGACGATTCGACCGTCGACTTGTCGCCGGTTCCGGCATCATCGCCAAAGTTTGTCGCCCACAGGAATACGATGGCGCACGCGATCATGACAATCGCTGCCAACCCCATCACGCCTGCTTTCAACAACTGAGCAGGTCCTGAATCGGCGTCCAGCTGAGCTGCCAACCGCTGCACGCTTGGCGTTCGCGCGTCGGTTTGACTTTGCAACGCCTGAAAGACAGCAATGTCGATCGAACGTGAACAATCCACCAGCTTCGAGGGCGCCGGAAATCTGCCGAGCGGCAGGTGACCTGTTAACATTTCGTACACCACGACACCAATGGAGTAAACATCGCTACGCGGGCCGACTGGATCGTTCCGATGATTCTGCTCCGGTGCCATGTAAAATGGCGTTCCAGCAACTACGCCTGTAAACGTCATCGATTCTTCGCGAGTTCCGTTCAACAGTTTGGCGATCCCAAAGTCGGCCACTTTAATTTTTGAAGCCGCGTCGTTTGACTCAAACAAAATGTTTTCCGGCTTGATATCGCGATGCAAAACCCCCGCCTGATGAGCGCACTGAACACCGGCACAGATTTGCGATGCGACCTCCATGGACTGAGGCACCGTCAATGGCCGGCGAATCAATCGTTGGCGTAGTGTTGGGCCTGCAACGTACTCCATCACCAGATACATGAATGAGTCCGACACGCCAAAATCATGCACGGTGACAATTCTGGGATGATTCAGCTTTGCGAGACTTTCTGCCTCGCACCGAAAGCTTGTGACGGCATCTTCGTTCCCGATGTCCCGGTGCATCACCTTCACGGCAACCTGCCGGTTGAGAGTTTTCTGCAACGCCAAAAACGTCCAACCGGAACCTCCTCGCCCCAGCAGTTCGATGAACTTGAAACCAGCTACCTGCGTGTTCAAGTCATCCAACGATGGGAGACGTCCAGCGTTTTGGCCACGCGACAAAGAAGGGTGGTCTGTCTGGTTCAAGCCATCGACAGCCGTTGAAAGCACACAACGAGGGCACAGCCCCAATGCGTGGTCAGGGTCGATCGGCAAATCGCAGCTTCGACAAATTTCTTCCATAGAGACTTTTTTTATTAGCCCAGCTCGCGATGCCGACGGATCGCGCACGCACCTAGGAAGACCAGCATCGGTACAAGACCTGTTGGCTCAGGAATAGCAAGCGCTGTACGCAGACCGGGCTCCCAAATCGTCATGTCCTGAATACTGAAAAATGTGTCGTCAATTGTCGCTGCATCCAGCAGGGTCGTAACCCCACCCGTCAAGGGATTTAAAGAAAAAACACCTATTGTGCCACTGAATTCGCCCGCGAACACCAGTTGCCCATCACGATCGACACCCAGTCCATCAATCGAAGAGACACCCGTCGTTGGAAGCAGTTGTGCATCACCGCTCAGAGGATTGACTTGAAAAAATTCGTCCGAGGTTGCCACGTAAAGTAAGCCATCGGGGCCGATGTCGATGTGCTGAAAACGAACCCGACCGAACTCTTCAAAGCCGGATTCGCCAAAACCAAAGCTCCCAATTTTACGACTCGTCCCATTCGTCGGATTGATGACAGATAACACGTCCCTGGCGTGTGTGGAATAAATCAATCCATCGTCACTGGCCACAATATCTCTTGGGAAAAACAACTCCTCGAACACAGCCTCCACTTCGCCCGTGTCGAGATCGACCGAGTATAACCCTCTTGAGTCGCCAACAAACAACCCCCCGTTTCCGTCGCGCGTCATCACTGAAATCGAACCTGGAATGGACACCACTAATCGCGTGGTGGTCTGATTAACGTATTCGTAAAGCTCACCGAAGCCACTGATAATAATTCGGTTTGACGCGACGGCTTCAACCAGCTGACCAAACGGTGAATCAAACGGATTCGAATCCAAGATGTCCTCCGTAAAGCCATTGGTCGGATCAACCACAAAGATTTCCTCGAAGAATTCGCTGAAGACAATATCCTGATCGTTTAGCTGTTGCGCACAAACTGTTGTCGTGACAAAAACGGGCAACGCGACCGCCGCCAACAGGGCGAGCAGGACGCTAAAATCTCGGTGTCCAGGGGCAAAACTCATCATTTCTCCAACAGATGCGTACAAGTCAGGTTCGAAATCCGGGGCACCTAGCTCGTGGTCTCAAAAGCACTGCCGTTCCCCGTCTACCTGAACACACAAGATTTGCTCGCTTGGGTTACGTACTAATTGAGGAAAAGAGGAAATTAATTTCGTCCTCCAGAAGGTCTTGATTTTCGAGGGTTTCCGCGATTTGGCGGCAAAGCTCCTGGCGAAACTCCGACCGCAACCGATGGACTTTCACTTTGAGTATATCCGGCGAGATGCCAAGACGGTTCGCGACCTCCTGCCGAGGCAGTGTTTCCGCCCCCAACAGACATGGCTTTAACATCTCGAATTCAGCCAATCGGCCGGCCGCCGCCCAAGTCTCCGCCAGTCGCTCAAGGCTGTTGCCAATCAGTTCGATTGCCCAAGCGCGATCGAACGCCCGCTCAGCCGTCGCCGTATGCTCTGGCTCGCGTTGAAATTTTTGATCTGCGCGGGTGAAGTCCAACGAAACGCACGAGTGACCGCCGCCCCGTTTTGCCGCTCGCTGCCGAGCCAGGTCGTTGGCGATAAAGTTCTTCAGACACGCCAGCAAGAAACTGCGAAACCGACTCTTACGATGCGGCGCGACACCGGCAATCACGTCCTTTTCGATCACATGCAGAAAAAATCCTTGTATCAGATCCTCCGCCTCCTGATGTGACTTGCCACTACGGCGAACAAAGCAATAGAGCGGGTACCAGTTCTGTGACATCAACGACGACAACGCCTCCTTGCGTTCGGCTTGGTCAAAACTAGAAGCTCGGACGACGAGGGTCCATCGTGTTGTCGGGAATCGTGGTTGCATGGCTTCCAGTTTAGCCAGACAAATTCGAGTTTCGAATGCCCGAAGCAATTTTGAGACGATTCATCACCCACGACGCTCCTTGGATTATCGAGATGCAATTCGACGAACGCTTTCAACATCCGAACGATAAAACAAGAATGCGAACCGCGGTTGCCGGGCCTCGCGATCAATCGGATGCGTCCCCCAGCAACTTGATCCGAGACATGGGTGTGTAAGTCGGTCCGCCGGGATCCAGAAAGCTCGAAAAGACTGTGACCGTGTCAATCGTGCAGACGCCGCCATCATGGTTGCGATGCCGATGGACCAGGTCAAGCATTTTCTCATTCCAACGACCGGCTTTTTTCAATCGCCCCATGGTCATGTGAGGCGTGTAGGGGTTCCGATCCTTGTTGACTCCCCAGTCAGACAGCGTGCTTTCAATGGAGCGGTTCAAATTCGCCATCGCCTCGGCTCCTTCATCAACACCAATCCACAGCACACGCGGCTGTTCGGAATTCGGAAAACCATTGACTCCGTTGAGCGACAATTCGAACGGCTCATGCACTTCGATCGTTCGCTTCAACTTCTGACAAAGTTCGTGGACCTCTCGGTCGAGCACGTCGCCCGCGTAATTCAATGTCACGTGCAGATTCTCGGGGACAACCCAGTTGTACTGAGCCCCGGTCGCGTCGAGCTTCCCGATGACCCGCGAGACGTTGTTGGTAACGCGAGTCGGGACTTGGACACCGATGAATGTTCGTATGTTTGCCATCCCGAGTAAAATACTGCCCCTCGAAGATCAAGCAACCGGGCGATACAATCTCGCGTTCAAAATCTCAAACAAAATGACACCTAAAACAGGATCGATTCGTGGCCGCAGACAAGAAATTTGACGTGTTTGGCGTAGGAAACGCAATTGTCGACACGCTTGCTCAAGTTGACGACGCTTTTATCACGGACCTGAGTCTTGGCAAAGGCGGAATGTCGCTGATGGATGCGGACGCTCAAGCCGCCGTGCTGGAAAAACTGGAGGGCATGTCGCTGCGTCTGGCCTCTGGAGGCTCGGCTGCCAACACGATGGTTGCGTTGGCTCAAAGCGGCGGATCGGGAGTCTACAGTGGAAAAGTTACAGCGGATACCAACGGCCACTTTTATAAACGGGACATGGAAGAGGCCGGCATCGGCTTCCACGTGCCCGCCGCTCCTGAAGCCAGCCTGCCGACGGGAACCTGCGTCGTGCTGACGACTCCGGACACCGAACGAACGATGTGTACGCACTTGGGAGTTTCCACGACTTTGAATAAGTCGGAGATCGATTCCGACTTGCTGGCCGCATCAAAAATCAGCTACATCGAGGGCTACCTGTGGGACGCCGACGATCCGCGCGCCGCCTGCATCGAAGCATTTGAGCAATCGAAAAAGCTGGGAGTCCGCACTTCGTTCACATTCTCCGATGCCTTTCTGCTTGGACGCTATGGCGACGAGTTCAAAAAAATCGTTTCCGAATTCTGTGACATCGTTTTCTGCAACGCCGATGAAGCGCGTCAGTTTTTCGGCAGCGAAGACTTGGCGGACTGCGTCAAACAAATGGGAGATCACTGCGAGCTCGCATTCATCACCGACGGAGGGGCAGGGTGCCACGTGGTTGAAAACGGCAACGCGACTCTGATCGAGGGCTTTGACGTGAAAGCCGTCGACACCAATGGAGCCGGCGATGCCTTCGCAGGCGGCGCCCTTTATGGATTGACTCACGGCATGTCCCCCACCAAAGCTGCTCGCTGGGGCAACTACTTTGCCGGGCAAGTCGTCAGCCACATCGGCCCACGGCTTCAGAATCC
>CALFWL010000076.1 GCA_937928215.1 uncultured Pirellulaceae bacterium
GTGGCTGGTTCTGTGATTGATAAATGTTGGTTTTGGAGTTCGCAATATACACGCAAATGACTGGCGGATATTGGGTAGCCAAGAGAGCAACGCGCGCTGACGCTGCTCCCTTTGCTTATGCTGCCTCGTGCTTTACATGACGCCATTTTCGGTCAAGACTCGAATGAGATTGGAGCGGATGTCTGGGCGAGTGTTCCAGACTTCCAAACTTGGATAACAGATCGTAGTTTCGCCAGCTTGCATTTTCTCTGAACGACTGAGGCTGTTGATAATGGCCCCATATTCTGGAAATTGACTTTTTAGTCCGCAGATGTTCCCGTTCACACGGTCTAAGTAAGCGTTGATTTGGGCGAGAACCTGTCCGTGCGACATTTCGGCGCCCTGTCCTTGAGTCATGCCCGCGGCCAGTTGCGGACTTCCTTGGACAACAGATTGGCCGGTCGAGATGTTGCTGTTTGTGGCTGCATCGCACTCTTGGCAACTAGAAGATGTCGGCTTGTATGACAGCACGGGGAGAGGTGAAGGTGAAGCGGGGGGGGCGGTTGGATAGCAGCACACGGTGGGAATTGGCGTGACGATGCAGCAAGTTTGGGGGACGCAATAAGTCTTGACGGCACAACAACTTTCGAGACATCGCCGCCCCAGCCGTCTACCGCTGGCGTCTGCCGGAGCAACGCTCATTCCGATAACGGATACCAAAGACAATACAAAAATCAATCGCTTCATCGTTTACTCCGGGTAAAAGGTTTGCATTTGAAAATCAAATGCAGTAATCAAGAATGCGGGAAAACTCGTTCCCAAAATCACGGTGTTCTATTCGTCTAAAATGCGAGACTCTCTGAGCATGCGAATAAACGTTCGACGCATGTCAGGTTTGCGGTCCCACGTTGCCTTCGAAGGGAAGCAGATCGCTAATCCAGGTAGAGCCTCAAACTTCTCACTTTTGTCGAGTGTGTCCATGATTGCTTTGTAGCCGTCGACGTATTCGACTAGCCCACATACATCGGCATCGATTCGTTCAACGAAACCAAACGCGGCCTCTTTCGCCACGGCAAAGGTTGGTTCGGGTCGACCGATGAAGTTGCGTTTGGCAGCAATGGTGCGAGAATTCAGAACCCCCACAGAAGTTAAGGTTCGGATCACGTTGGCTCGAAATGCGCGATCGCTATTCCAAATCGCTTGGCTAGGGAAACAAATGACCGTTCCACTGAGTCTGAGCTTTTGGCTTCTTGTCAATTGTTTTAAAAGTCGGTTGTATTCTGGGTAGTGTTTTTGAAAACTACAGATGTCGGGAATCTCCGGGTTGTTTTCTACGTGGTTGGTGACTGCCTTCAAGACTTCTTGAAAGGTGGGTTCACTGGTAAGAGTGCCGCCTGTTTTCGGAGTAGGTTTGTCGATTGCGGGTGTCGGGCCGTTGGGGCGAAAGCCTTGTTGCTTGCCCGGTAGTTTGATTTTGAAATCAGCCGGTGATGGTCGGTTTGCAAAATCACTAATATTGGTCAGCGAGGATGCATATTGCCCGCCGCGATGGGTGACCGAAATTCGAAACCGTCCATTCCTTTCGCGCGTCATCCCAAAATGATACCGAAGCTCGGCTTTTCCACGTTGGTCGGTGGTCGCTGAGGCGAGTGTGATTGATTCTGCCCGGTCAATGTCTGAAAAAACCAACTTGACCTGAGCGCCCGGAAGTTGGGTCCCTTCGTTCGACAGAACATAGACCCGCGCCGTTCGCTCTGGGTCGGGTTGCACGACGACCGGTGCCAAGGCTACCTTGCCGGCGTCCCCTGAAATCACCTGCATGTCAGGAGTTTGGCCGCCGCGTGTGCTCATGGCTGATCGCACATGTCGGTAAAGTTCATCGATCTCAATCTGGTGACTGCTGTCGGAGTCCGTTGCCGCGTCCCCAAGAACGCTCAAGCCTTCGACAAGATGTTTAGTGAACACTTGCTCTCCCGCGATCTGGTTAAATGCACTGCCAGCCAAGATGACAAAGCTTGAATCGGTCACGGCATTCGCCGTATTCCGTGCTGGTTTCGTATTCAAAATGCGATTGGGTTGTTTGGCAGTGCTGAGGCGAATCGCTTTTCCCGGCATTGGGATCTGGTCGGCCTGAGCCGCGTGACAGCAATCAAGGATCAGAAGTTTTTCAGGAATGTCAGCTGTGGCCAGCAAATGCGTGATTTCATTTTTTGAAAGAGCGTTCGTGAGTGTGCCGTTGTTCTCTGTGGCGTCGATCGCGGGTAAAAGCAAGTCGGTTGCTTTCGCCCCTCCGGAGCCGGTGACTGCACAACCATGGCCAGAGTAGTAAACGATGAGTGTTTGAACGCCACCTTGCTCAGCGGCGTTGATGAAGTTTTCGATTCGATCTCGAAGTGTTCTGAACCGAACTTCCAGCATTGCTTTGCGGTTTAACTGAGTTGGTTGATCGACGACAACCGAGATGTTTTTTGGACTAAAACCGCATCGTTCCTGAAGGATTTCACCAAACTCGATGGCGTCTTTTGATGAAGACGTTAGAGGTAGCAAATCAAAATAGTTGTCGATTCCGATCAGGATTGCCCAACGTTCGGTCTGACGGGCTTCAGCCGTTGACGAGGGCAGTGCCCATAAAGCGGCGATCAAGCAAAACCAAGTACCACTATTCCACGAGGATGTTGACCGGCTTTTGGCTTGCGTTGTTCGCATCGGAATTGTTCGGAAGAAGTTCAAGGTTTTTTTCTTGTGATGCACGAGGGTTCTTGGTGTATTGGATGGGTCTTATCAACAAGATTTTCGCAGACGAATCGTTTGTTTCTGTTTTCGCTTTGCTAGTCTGGCTTTGTCTTGCACGTCCAGCGATCGGTCCCCCATTCATTTGGAGAAAAATGCTTTTCGATAGAAAGCGATGTCGGATCGAGATTACCAGTCGCATCTTTCAAGACGATCACTCCTTCCGATGCCAGACGATCGGGCGTTACGCCTGCCAGCGGTAGCGGTCGTTTCGTGGCAATGACCTTCATGGACGTCGCGCCGTGAGGTTCGTCAACGAGTAGTTTCATTCCGTTGCGAACCATCTTTGGTGTGGGGAATACGTAACGCCGTCCGGGTTCCATCTTGAACTCGGGGTGAAGGGAATTGGGAAGTAGCAACGTTGTTTCTCCTGACGGGTCTGTGGAAACAACGGTGATGAAGCACGCTTCGTTTGTTCGAAGCTCGCATTCGATGTTCTCTCCTTCGAAGAAGATGTCTTTGTCTCCCAAGGCGTCCATCGTGACTGAGAGCTTGCCTCCTTTGTGGTAAGCGTTCATGAGACTGCTCTCTTGAGGAGTCGCCTGGCCGCTGTCAGGATTTCCGCCGAAGAACGGTAACTGAAGTAGAGTAAAGTCACGCACCTCACCCATCCCAATTTGCGGAGCAATGTTTCGGTAGGTTGCAGCGTATTTTTGTCTTTTCAGGCCCCCGGTCTTCATTCTCTGCAGTATGCGGCGTGTTGATTCATTGCGTTCCATGAGGTCTTCAAATGCTGCGACGGACAGCCCAAACTCTGCGGCGGCCGCTTGGACATCCAGCACGCTGGCAAACTGATCAAACAATGCTCGTACCGGTTCAGTGGCTCCAATTCGCGTGATGCCGGCTTTTCGCAGCACTGAAAGGAAACGGTCGCGATCCTCTTCGACCAGAGGCGCAAACTGATCCGACGCTGGGTACAGTTCCCGAATCCGTTCAAGTTCGGCTAGGCTGAAACGCACGAAAGCTCCGTCCGCATTGCCCCGAACTTCATCTAAGGTTTTCAGCTTTGCCGGGTTCTCTGGTTTCATGCCTTGGTAGTGACATGACATGCAAGAAATTCCATTGATGATTTGGCCGCCTCGCATGCTGTCGTCATGGACGATCGAATTGGGAGCGATGCTAATCCGTCGACCGTCAGCGGTGGCTAAAACGTAGGCTTGGTATCCGTTTGGCAGCGTGTAGATGACCTCGCCACCGTCATGCTGAAACCCGAATTGTGAATTCGTTATAGCCGCCGGCCCAAGCGGATTCTGAAACAAGTCTTGTTTAGCGGTGTTGCCTTCGAAGTCGTAGCTAATCCAATAAGATCCACTGCTTCCCGCGGAGTGGCGTTCGACCATTCGATTGTTTTGCGAAACCCCAGACTCTCCAAACCCTGCGCGAGCCACTCTGCCATCGCGAATGTTTTTGGCCCGATCGATTTGAAGCCGAGTCTCAATCGCTTGCAGTGTCGGTTCGATTTTCAGCAAATCGTGATACAGCGGTGGTTGAGAGGTCGCGAACACAAACCAATCGGCACGCATGTGAGGTAGCGGCGAAGGTGTGGCGGACGAAATGACCTTTCGCAAGCCATCGCGGGATGTTTGGCCGTAGGGGTAGTGAGCGACCACGTGGCTCCAGTCTTCGTGATCCCAGCCAATGTCGCGAAGATCGAACCGAAAGATAGTGCGATCTTCATCGATCGCGATGACCCGTCGTGAAGCGGGCGCTTTGTCCATCCCAAGTATGTCGGGCGACCGTGACAGGCTATTGAGAAGTTTCACCATTCCTTGGCGGTAGAGTTCAAGCTCGTCAGCGGTAATGGATTGGTTGTTATGTAAGTTGGTTACAGTTAGGTAACGAGCAAACTCAAGTCGACGACCGCTGAGCGCCTGAAGGTCGAGAGCAATTGTCTCGATAACACTTTCTCGGTCGATAATCTTCCGGTCGGAGAGAGTCACATAGCTTTCTCGATATTCTTGACTGGGTCCGCCTCTTACGATCCACTGAGTGATAACGGCCACCTGCTGTTGATCAAGAGCGCCGTTCCATTTGATGCCTTTCATTTGCCGTTTCGGCATCTCAGGATCATCGCCCACGAGCACCTCTTGCAGACGTGAGGCGGTCGGATCGCCAGCGTCAAACTGGTAGTTGTCCGGGTCTACCAAAGCGATGAAATCAAGCAGGAAGTCGACACCGCCTCCTGCGTCACCGTCACGTTGATCATGACACATCGTGCATTTGTCGCGAAAGATAATCGACACTTCTTGATCGAGCGCATCACCAGTTGGCTGAGCTGACGCTAATTCGTTGAGAAAAAATCCCAGTGCCGCAATAAAAGCGGTGGCGATCACAACCTTTAAATTACTCATTGCTAATGCGTGACTCTGTAGTGCGTGGAAGGCAAGTCGCCTTGTGGTGAATCGGGGCGTTTGTCGAGAAGGATTGCTTGAATGGACAAGCACGTCTGTTCGAGTGCCAAGTCCGGCACGCTTTCGTTCTCTGACATGCGTTGTCATCAAGATTCAAACTTGGGTTTAACTGCTTAAAAGAAAGCATGCGAAAAATCGCGTTTCCGACCATGCTCACTAGGTTTCAGAAATCAAGGAATCGCTCACCTTGATGCTGTGTTTTATCCTCGCGGCAGTCCGTTGCCACGAAAACAAATTGAAATCACAGAGTGATCGCCAATGATCGCCTGCGGTGGGCTGCTGCCGTTGCCAGCAATGCTGCCAACAGGCCGCAACTGCCGGGTTCTGGCACAGACGCAGTGTTCTGCAATCGCTCACCGACAGCGAAACGAGAATTGTGATTGACCACGGCCCATGCGCGACCGTCGGCAGTTCCAAAATCACCAAGCGATGGGCGTCCGTTCTCCCTTGCGGCTAGGTAGTCGGCGTAGCTGACGTCATGCCTTCGTTCGTCCAGCAAGGTGTCGATCGAGATAGCCTTGTTATTGTCAAAGTCAGTGCTGCTGCTTTCGGTCTCCGGAGTTCCTTTATTGCTTGGGTTAATGTCACTGTTGCCCAAGACGGCGTTAACCCAAACGTTTTGCTCATTCAGCCACAATAGTTCCTGATTGTCGTGGCTGGCGACATCGTAACTTAGCTCAACTACGTGTAGAATTCCGTCTAAGCCAATCAGATCGAGCACGTCACTGGACAGGCGACTGGTGTCCGTATTAGCAATACCGTCAACCATATTTTGACTGATGTCGTCCAAGCTATAGAACTGGGCAGCGATTTCCGTATCGTCTTGAAGGACCGAAGAGTCAAGCAACCGTAGCGTCGTTGGAACGCTGCCAACAGCGGTGCTGGTATTTTCAACGAGATTACTCAAGTTGATCCCTTCGGATCCGAGGGTCGTCCCTGCATCGAGTATCGCTTCGCCTTGTGACGCTTCGACTTCATAGCTTCGCTCGAACTGGTAGCTAAGCGTTTGGCGGGATTCGCGAGAGCCAACGATGTTGAACAGGCTGCTCTGAGAGTCGTTCCAAAACGCCGCTTCGGCTCGCACCGTGTCGGGTTCGATGTCACCCAAGTCAGCCGATCCGTCTTGAAAGGTAAGGTCAATCTGGGTGCGAAAGTTGCGTCCCAGCTCGCCGCCAGCTGCATTGAATTCTTCTGAAGATGGCAATCCTGCGTCATCAAAGATTGGCATGAGTGAAAGCGTATCGCCTGGCGCCAGCGAGGACGCCGTTAATCCATCCAATCTCCAACGGCTCGATCCAATCGTGCGGTCTCCGACGAGATACGCACTGGCTTGTGCCCTGTCTTTGTTGGCTGCCGTTGTATGGCTAATCGTGATCTCGCCGCCCTCTGCAATGACTCCCGGTTCGGTGAACGAGAGTTCCGTACGATCGACGAATTTCTGGTGCAGTTGGTAGGATGTGCTCGCAGTCAGGATTTCACCTGGGAGTCCTTCGGCCCGCACGCCATCCCCAGGCTTAAGCGTGATTGTTCTTACCGCATCTTCTGTCGGTGCAACAGCGCGGTCGAAACCGATCGCGGTGTGAGTAGAGATTGAATAGACGCGTTTAACGGTCTGGTTGTCGATACGATCAGCGAGTGGTTGCCCGTCTGCCCGTGGGCTGAGAACGAATGCCGTAATGTCCGATGACATGAGATCGTTGTTGTCCAGCAAGTTGTATCGATAGCCAAGCTGTAGCGAATCTTGAGTCCTCTGGCTAGGTAGATTCTCAAGCGATTTGATGCTGTTACCCGCCTCGACAAAGCGGTTATGTTGCCCCGCTTGCGCATTGAGGTTGATACTCAAATTTGCAGAAAGACTAACTTCCGCATTCGAAAATGCGTTGTCAAATCTGATTGCACCAGTGCCTTCGCGAGTCGCTCGCACTGCGCCATCACCTCCTCGTTTTTCCAAATCGAAATCATCTAGAGCCAGGCGAGTTGCTGCGTCGTCAGGGCTTGTCGTCCGTATCATAACGGTGTCTTCCCTGTCGATATGTAGGTTGCCATCTTTGCGCATGTGGCGACCTAGCGAGATAAAGTGGGTCTGGCCGGTCAGTTTGCGGTTATCGATCGAACTGCCAGCTCCCGAGATCGCGACATTTAGGTTCAGCGTCGGAGCTTGTTCAGTTTCTGGCGTCACACCGTCAATCCGAAAAAGAGCGTTTCGGCGCTCAATGGTTGGCTCAACCGTTTCATCCAGACGCAGGTTCAGGGGGGAAGCCGAAATCCGCGCTGACGGGAGAGGGCGTGATGAGTTCGTTCGGTTTAGGGAGTCTTCTATTGCAACGCCGCTGCGGACCGGCTGCACCATTACAGGATCGATCACCGATGGCTCGTGGTCGAATAGCACTCGAGGCAAAACCTCTTCCTCGGACGTGCTGCCACTAATCGTGTTGTAGTCGGCGGTCCAGTGCCAATTGCCTCCATAGCTGGTGACGGTTTCGTCGTTGGCGGTCCGGAAACTGGTTGATCCCGTCAAGCCTTCGTTACGGAGATCGTAGGCTCCTGTTCCGATTCGGTAGACATCGAACGTATGGCTCTGATCGGCCGCTGTAAACTGGAAATCAGCCCCATCGGCGCTCTTGATCAGCAAGCCATTTTCGAGATAAGCATAGCCTGAACCGGAGACGGAGATCGGGGGCGACGCGATCGGGGAGTCGACCGTCCCGTCTTCATTAGAATCCTCACCAGGCAGCCGTTCGCTCGTCAGCGTTAATGACCCCAAGTGCAACAAGTTTCCGGGAGCCACAACTTGCCGCCCCGCCGTTCCGAAGTCAACGGTCCCTTGCAAGGAGCGGCTTGCCAGTGACGGAACGGTTTCTTGGGCTATTGTAGCGTCTCGTCCCCCGGTGACGCCAATTAACGAAACAAGGGGAATTGAAAGGCAGAAAAATAATCGATTGAAGCAGGCAGGGGGATGCACGGTGAAACCTTGTTGAAGCGAGGTGGATTTTATGATTGTTGGACGTAAGGAATGGCCCATTAGTCAGGTCGTAAGGCGGGTTCGGAAGTGACGGTGCGATTTGAAGAAATTGCAGAATCCCTCGAGTTTTTTCTTTATGTTGCTATTTGTTGTAAAAAAGTCATTTCGCGCGTCCCGGAACCATTTGTTACACGACCTAGGTAGTGCATTTTTCTGTCTGAATGCAGCGTGCCCGTCAGTGGTTGCTTTTTTTTGACAGTTTGCGATTCCTGCTAATGACCTGCGTTTAACTCGAAGTTGTTTTATGTTTTAATCAAGCTGTTACTGCGTTAGGTGGGGTGTGTGGTCTTCTGTTGCAGGCGAGGTTTCTGTGGGGTTTCTCTGGTGCCGTCAAAAAGCGTTTACGTTGGTCGAACTGTTGGTCGTGATCGCGATCATCGGAATCATCGTCGGAATGTTGCTGCCAGCGGTTCAGAAGGTGCGTGAGGCGGCCCGGCGGTCCAGTTGCAGCAACAATATGAGGCAGCTTGGGTTGGCGGCGCTGAATTACGAGTCTGTTCGACGGAAGCTGCCGGGAGGGCTGTTTGTTGCTCTCGGGGCAAGGCCAGGAACGCTGGGGCAACCCGGTTTTCCTTACCCGGGCATCGCTCATTCATGGGCCGGTCAATTGTTGCCCTACCTGGAGAAGGGCCTGTTGGCCGACCTGTACGACGTTAATTTCCCTTGGTTTTCATCACCAGAAATTGTGCCGGGAACCCCGGACAACCAAGCGGTGCTTCGCAACCAAGTTCGGGCACTGCGGTGCCCGTCGACGCCTGCTGAAGCCCCTGATGGAAACACGGGGCGGTTTGTTTTCGGCCCAGCAACCTTTGCTTATCACGGTCTTGCGTCCTCGGACTACGCGCCGTGTACCTATATTCATCGAGATGCCCACACGTTTTTCGGATACGAGGCGCGTAACAACGATGGCTGGCTTAGCGTGTTGGTGCCGGTTTATACCGGGCCGGGTGTTGCGCTGCTGGGGGCTGTCCCGTCAAAAGCGAATCGGATCGTCGACATCGTAGATGGAACCTCCAATACAATCATGATCAGTGAATCGGCGGGCAGGCCTTTTCTGTACATTGGACGCCAGTTACAGGATGAGCAAATTCCTAGTGGCGGCTGGGGACATCACGAGAGTTTCTATGCGTTAGATGGTGCGATCACCGGTACTGTTGATGGCCCCGGCGATTGCGTCATCAATTGTCATAACGATCGAGAAACCTTTGCGTTTCATCCCGGGGGCGCGAACCATGCAATCACTGATGGTTCCGTACGTTTTATCGCCGACACAGTTTCGTCACGTGCTTACGCGGCCTTGGTGACCTCAGACGGCGAATCAACGTCGGCCGAAGAAGTCAGCCCTTGGGACCCTTAGGACCTTCGAACAATTGGTGACGGCGTATGAGTTTTGGGTCCGTAAATTTGCCGGGCTTTTGAACAATTGGCCGCCACTTAAAGTTCCGACGGTCCTTAGGTTCGGTGGACCAGTAGCGAGCAAACTACTTAATGCACAATGTTCAGCGGAAACGTTTCAGAGAAGCGAGGTTTTTAGGCGACTGGCAGTGCTTTCCGTTGGAATGGTTCTTAGAAACTGTTGACACTGTAAAAGCCTGTCGTTTTAATGATTTGTAAGAATTCTCTAGGTTCCGAGTCTGCTGCTATCAGGCCGGGAGATAAAAACGCGAGTGTCGGGCGTTACCAGTTTTTTATTTCTTCTTTGTGTTTGAAAAGCGAGTCTATGAGCGGAGCGTTGTTAGAAAAATCAATGGATTGGGCAGGTTTGATCCAAGAGGCGCGTGCCGGTAGCGATTCAGCATTGGGAATCATCGTTTCACGTCTGCGAAATTATTTGTTGTCAGTCGCAAACGCTGAAATGCAAACCGCGGTCCGTAGCAAATTTAGTGGATCAGATATCGTTCAGCAGAGCATGCTTGAGGCTCATCAATCGATTGGCACGTTTTGCGGCGATTCTGAGGGTGAGCTAAAGATTTGGCTTAAACAAATTGTGTTGTCAAACTTGATTGATGAGACGCGGCGATACCGTAAGACTAAGCAACGGGATACCAGCCTTGAGGTGTCTGTCGATTGGCGTGCACAGCCTTTAGCTCAACCCAATGGTCAGACGGCCAGTTGGATGGTGAGTCAAAACGAGTTTGACCAACAGCTTTTCACGGCAGTTCAAGGCCTTCCCGCGCGTCAGCGGCATGTGATCGAAGCACGGCATCGTGATGGAAAACCCTACGCAAAAATCGCCATCGAGTTGGCCGTTACTGAAGAGGCGGCTCGAAAGCTTTGGGCGCGAGGCGTGTCTGCACTAAAGCGCTCGTTAGGCAAGTCCGCTTCCGGGACTCTGTAGGCGTCTTTCATTGATGGATTCCTCATTTTCTGATCGCTCCAGCGATTCTCGGCCGGTCTCATCGTGCGACCGAGAGCGTGAGGTGGATATCGAGATCGT
Source organism: uncultured Pirellulaceae bacterium (assembly GCA_937928215.1). Lineage (GTDB taxonomy): Bacteria > Planctomycetota > Planctomycetia > Pirellulales > Pirellulaceae > Mariniblastus. The sequence continues at coordinate 10,640 of CALFWL010000076.1, forward strand.
TCGTCGGCTAGATCAATTGTGGCCGGACGTATCGCGTCCCGTCGCGGGTGAACCGGCGGGCTTGCGGATGATTGGAAAGTATCAGTTGCAGCGAATTGTTGGCGGTGGATCGTTTGGGATTGTGTACTTGGCGATCGACACTGTTCTTGATCGTCCTGTAGCGATTAAGCTTCCACGATTGGAAGTCTTGTTGGACGAAGCCAAGAGGGCTCGCTTCACCCAAGAGGCAGAGACCGCTGCGAGGTTGGAACATCCGGGGATTGTTCGCGTCTACGAAGCAGGTTTGGCTGGGCCGGAGCCTTTTATTGCAATGGCTTACGGGGACGGGCCCAATTTGGCGGAATGGATGGTGGCTAATCAGCATGCGCATTCGTGGCAGGCATTGGCTGCGTTGGTGGCGGAGATTGCTTTGGCTGTCGACCATGCACATCAACACGGGGTCCTGCATCGGGATCTCAAGCCTGCCAACATCTTGATGGTTCAACGGACGGCTCCGGTCGCGTTGCAGTTGCAAGAAGAGCTTACGTCGCTGGGGCGGCTACCCATGTTAACGGACTTTGGACTGGCCAGATTCTTGGGCGAGGAAGGCGGCGACACTCGATCTAGTGTCTTGTTGGGAACTCCCCTGTATGTGGCTCCGGAGCAATTGGTAGGTGCGAAGGCAAGATCACGCTGCTTGCCGACACCAGCGGTTGATATCTATAGCCTTGGTGTCATTCTGTTTGAGCTGTTAACCGATCAAACGCCACTCGACGGAGATGACTATTTACAGGTGATCGAGTCTGTTCGGGTGCAGAAGCCGGTGAGATTGCGCACGCTTCGTCCGGATTTTCCTAAATCACTGGAAACGATTTGTGCGAAGTGTTTGGAGAAGCAACCCGAGCACCGCTACCGGACCGCGGCTGAGCTTGCAGAAGATTTGGAGCGATCCGTTAACGATAGTTCGATCGAAGGCCGGTTGCCGTCGGTATGGCAACGTGCGGCTGTTTGGTTGACTGCACCACAACGCATCCCTTGGGCTGGCTGGTATGCAATTGCTTGGCATGCGGTCGTAACATTGTGGATGGGGCTGGCTCTGGCAGTGGTGCCATTGAAGGTCACGCTGGAACCGGGGGAGTGGTTTAGCTTGGCATTCCGGTACGGCTACGGCCTGCTTTTTAGTTTTTCGCTGGTGTTCTTTCTTGGCTGGTGGACCGTCAAAGAAAAGCGATGGGCGATTTACTGTGGTTTTTTATTGTCGCTTGGGAAAACGCTGGCATACGCAAACGCTGTCTTTTTGAAACCACTCAGTTTCTACGCTTTTACAAAGGTTTTTGAAGACGTGCCCGCCTACTCGACGGCCGATCGTTTCCTATTTTTAGTATGCATTATGCTGCAGACGTTTTTCTACGGCTGTGCAATTGCTGCACAGCGAAAACATGGCATCTGAGGTTAACGCAGGCACAAAGAGATTGCTCTTGGCGTGACGCAAAAATGAGAGAACGGTCATAGGTATGACAAAGGAGGAACCAGCAATGGACGATGCTACTTTGTCCGAGTGTCAGGATGATGCGGACTTGTTGGTTGAGCGGTTGGATCGATTGTGGGCGCGAGGAACACTCGCGGCTTTAGGTTCGCAGCCACAGAAAATGATTGGCAAGTACCAGCTTCAGCAGGTCGTAGGAGCGGGCTCGTTTGGTGTTGTCTACCTGGCTCGCGACACGAAACTCGAAAAATCCGTTGCGTTGAAGTTGCCGCGATTGGAGGTGTTGCTGGATGTCAAAAAACGGAAACGTTTTGCCGACGAAGCAGCGATGGCTGCCAAGCTTGATCACCCGCACATCGTTCGCGTTTATGAGGCCAGCCTAGATGGGCCAGACCCATACATCGCATCTGCGTTTTGCGATGGCCCAGACTTGGCTGAGTGGCTGGCCAACCGAGAGCAGCCTTCGTCTTGGTGTGCGATTGCAAAGCTGATGGCTGAGGTTGCTGATGCGGTTCAGCACGCCCACTCACGAGACGTGCTTCACCGAGATCTCAAGCCCGCAAATATTTTGCTGGAGGCACATGAAGATTCCAGTCGCGACGAGGTCCAAGGGCAATTGGGGGATGACTTTCCCTTTTCGCCACGGCTTACTGATTTTGGGCTGGCCAAGTTTTCTGACGTGCAGGAGGCGGATACACGATCCAGCCAAATGATTGGAACACCCTTATACATGGCCCCCGAACGGTTGGAGGGTTGTGAGGCTACTGTCGCCGCAGACATCTACAGCTTAGGTGTGATTTTGTATGAGTTGCTGGCAGGGCAGTTGCCGATTGAGGGCGAGCATTACCTAGAGCTGGTCGGAAAGATTCGCCGTCAATCGCCACGGCGGTTGCGTTCTTTGCGGCGTGATGTGCCGAAGGATCTTGATCGAATCTGTGCGAAGTGCCTCAGCAAGGAACCCGACGCTCGCTACGAAACCGCAGCTAGTTTTGCCAAAGATTTGAGGCGTTGTGTTGACGGATTACAAATTCAAGGGAAGCTGCCTACGCGGCGAAATCGCATCGCCTACTGGTGCACTCGTCCAGAACGGGTGACCAACGCCGGTTGGTTTGGGATTGTCTCGCATCTGGTTTTGATCGCTTGGGTCGCATCGGCAGTGATGCTGATTCCGACACAGTTTGACCTCAAGGAGATTCAGTGGTCCAAGCAAGTTTCCCAGATGCTGCATGGTGTTTGTTTTGGCTTTGGCCCCGTAATTTTGGTCAGCTGGTTCGTTGTGCAGCGCTATCGGTGGGCAGTTTACGTGGCATTCTTGCTGACCCTAGGGAAAATTCCTTTTCAGTTTCGAGCCATGGTGTATGAGCCGGTGTATTTTGCGGATCTATATGAGACCGGAGGAGTCTACGTATTCATGGACCATTTTATCATTGCCGTCTTATTGCTGTTCCAGCTGTTTTTCCTTGGCTGTGCCATCCTCGTCGATCGCAAACATCAAGTTTGCCGTTGATGCTGTTAACTGTGATGTTGGTCGCTCAGTTCGACTTTCGCGGAAGTTGATTTTACTCGCGTTTTTGGCGATTTCTGATCTGCCATTTTCGAGGCAAGTGTCGACGATTCCTCCCAAAAAAACCTTCGTGCAGCGAGCTTATGAAAAAGTGCGAAAGACGAACTAAGATGACCGTGCCGGAGGAGCAGCGCCAAGCTTTCGGGTGAAACCGTAGGCCGCAATCAGCGTTGCCAACAGGGCGAGGCTCCATTTGACCGCGCTTGGCCAAACTGCCGACACCGGAATGGGGCCCTCACAATCAAAAGTTAATGCCAGCCAGATAAAAGTTGCGTTCTCGGTTAAATCAGCGATCACGATCGCGAACGGAATCAGCAATGCGGATCGGCCAGCGTGGCCAAACAGCCACCAAAACAACATTCCCATGAACGTTCCGTAAACAATTGGAAACGCGACATCGGTCGTTGCTTCGGTGGCCGCATAATATAGCTGTGCGTGGCGAGTCGATGGGTGTTTTTCGGCGAATTCCTGTCGCTCCGGTCGAGTAATGAAAACTGCTTTGGGTTCAGGCTTCGTCGGGTCGCAGATGAACGCTTGGAGTTGCTCCGGGGAGAGGCAGAGTATTTGTCCGTCGGGAGCAGGTTTTAGTACGCTCCCACGTAGGGTGATGAACTGGACTAAGCAAACGACCAATGCGATCGCCAGCATGCAGATCGCCCTAGTGTTCAACTGGCTGCGGATAAAACATTCTAGGAAGTTTAACATGATGCGAGGTGCCCGGATGTTAAAAAAGTGGCTGATTAGATTCGCCTTGCTCGAACTCATTGCGGTGAAGGTTGCTGGGGGGCGGTTCTGTCCGAATGCCCGAGGTCACGCTGCGGGTCGATCACGTCGCGAACTCGTTGCTTCAGTTCCTTCGCCTGAGGAAATCCATCGTCGGTTTTGCGATCCCAGACGAGTTCCCCATTCGCAATCACCTGGAACTGCCCGGACTTGCCGGGAATCAGCGCGACCTCGCCAACCGAGTGCTCGAACGTCGAAAGCAGTTCCTGCGCGATCCAAGCCGCACGCAGCATCCACCGACATTTGGTGCAGTAACGAATCTCAACTCTGGGGTCAGGCACGATCGATCCGTGATGTGAATTTTTTATACATGAACACGGTTCCTGCTGAGCCGCAATCCATAAGACTAAACCGTCCAGTTTGGACTCGCAATTGGGAGCTGACCGGTATCGAGCTTCCGGCGGATCCTAATCAGCCTCCGCTTTGATCGCGCGTCGATTTTCTCTCGTCATCTGGACGTCTTGCCGGACAAACGTCTCTCCCGACGTGAGTGACTTAACCACCAAAGTAACCGTGTCCTGCGGTGGGTGCCCCATCTTTGACAATAGCTCAACGAGGTCTTCTTCGAATCGCTTCTGCCACAGGTCGCCATAGGTCTGTTGACTGAATGTCAGGATCTCTGTGACGGGATTTTCATCGAGCGAAACCAGCTTGAACCACTCCTCGTCGAGCCTGACTTCCGGTTGGGACTCCTGCCAACGCACGGCGGAAAACGGAGACTTTTTCGGGAACGTTTCAGTCGGCAGGGCTTTGAGAGATTCAGTATCTTTTTCTAGATTGAACTGCTGCGAAACTGCGTTCACGATCTTCCACGCGGCCGCCTCTGCG
>CALFWL010000077.1 GCA_937928215.1 uncultured Pirellulaceae bacterium
AAACGAAGAGGTTTAACGCATGTTGGCTGAAATGGATGTCGTCATGTTATCGCGAATTCAATTCGCGTTAACGATTATGTTTCACTATCTGTTTCCGCCACTGACGATTGGCTTGGGCATAATCATCGCGTACTTGGAAGGCATGGCTCTTTGGAAGAAGGACCAGTCTTACATGGATGCCGCCAGATTCTGGACGGGAATTTTTGGTGTCAACTTCGCCATCGGAGTTGCGACCGGGATCGTGATGGAGTTTGAGTTTGGCACCAACTGGGCGATGTATTCGCGCTTCGTAGGCGACGTGTTCGGTTCTGCTTTGGCGGCAGAAGGGATCTTTGCATTTTTTCTTGAGTCTGGCTTTCTCGCGATTCTGGTTTATGGACATGGCAAGGTGAGCCCCGCGTTTCACTTCTTTTCCGCATGCATGGTCGCGTTGGGTTCAATTTTTAGCAGCGTCTGGATCACGATCGCCAACAGTTGGCAACAAACTCCCGCTGGCCATGAAATTGTTCAGATGACTCGGGATGGCCAACCTTGGTTCATTGACGGGCAACCGATCATGCGAGCCGAGATCATCGACTTCTGGGCCATGGTTTTCAATCCTTCCACGGTGCATCGCCTGATTCATGTTTGGCTTGGTTGTTTTATCATGGGAGCGTGTTTGGTGCTCAGCATTTCAGCTTGGTATCTTCTTCGCGGCAAGCATGAAGAGTTTGCCAAAAAGTCGCTTAAGGGCGGTCTATTCCTTTGCCTCTTTAGCTGTTTCGCGATGTTCCTGAGCGGCCATTTTCAAGCCAAGAATGTCTATGAGCATCAACCGGCCAAACTCGCGGCGTTTGAAGGGCATTTTGAAACGAGTGTCGCCGGCATGAGCCTGATTGGAATTCCTGATGAAGAATCAGGGACGATCAAGATGAACGTAGAGATTCCAGGTGGGTTGAGCTTTTTACTGCATGAAGACTTCAACGAAGAAGTCATTGGATTGGACAAGTTCAGGCCCGAAGATCGTCCGCCTGTCAAAATTCCGTACTTCGCCTATCACATGATGATTGGTTCAGGTGTAGGACTGACCGGTCTGATGGTGCTGGCTACATTTTGGTTGTGGCGAGGGGCATTGTTCGACAAGCGTTGGGTGCTTTGGTTGTTTGTCGCTTCCATCATTCCTGCGATTGTCGGCAACGAAGCGGGGTGGGTTGCGGCAGAAGTTGGTCGTCAACCATGGATTGTTCAAGCTCCGCTGAAAGTCGATACCGAAGGAATACGCGTCACGGACGACCAAGGCCACTTTATCTACGAAAATCACTTGGGCTTACGAACCAATGACGCTGTTTCGAAAGCAATCACATCGGAACAAGTGTTAACGTCGATCATCATGTTCGGCGCGATCTATTTCCTGTTGGGAATTCTTTGGCTGTTCATCTTGAATCGCAAAGTCCAAGCAGGCCCGCCCGATTCGTCAGCGGACGTCGATTCCGGGGAGAAGCAAACACTCGAAGAGGCTGTTGCTGGCGCTCACACTTTAACGGAGGGGCAGTGATGGATTTGAATTTGATTTGGTTCGTCTTAATTGGCTTCTTGTTGGCAGGTTACGCGATTCTTGATGGCTTCGACCTCGGCGTTGGAATCATTCACCCCGTTCTGCGGGGCGAGCGTCAGCGAAACGTTGCCATCAAAGCCATTGGACCATTATGGGATGGGAACGAAGTGTGGTTAGTGACCTTCGGCGGAGCGTTGTTTGCAGCCTTCCCGGAAGCCTACGCAACGATTCTGTCGGCGATGTATTTGCCGATCATGTTGTTACTGTTTAGTTTGATTTTGCGTGCGATTAGCATCGATTTTCGCAACAAAGTCGAAGCTCCATTCTGGCGATTGTTTTGGGACGTGGGGTTTCACATTTCCAGCTTCGGTGGAACGCTCGTGTTTGGTGTTGCTGCGGGGAATCTAGTCGTTGGTTTGCCGATGGACGAGCGAGGTGTCTTCACGGGATCATTGCCAGACCTTTTCGGCTTCTATCCACTGGCGACGGGCGTCTTTGCCGTCGCAACATTTGCAATGCACGGCGTGATGTTCTTGTTCCTGAAATCGACGGGCAATGTCAGGCAGCGGCTCAAGGGCTGGCTGTGGCATACATGGGGATTGTTCCTTGCCTCGTACATTCTCGTTTCGATGATGACCTTGATCGAGAACCCACACGTCGTTGCCAACATCAAAGGTGCTCCGTGGGCCATTCTCGTGGTTATTTTGAACGTGCTTTGTGTCTGTAACATTCCTCGCGCTATTCTCGCTGAAAAATACGGGCAAGCGTTTGTTTCTTCTTGCTTGAATATCGCTTGCCTAGTTGCGATGTTCTCGATTTCAATTTTTCCAAATCTGGTTTACTCGACTAGCGATGGCGCGTCATTGACGATTTATAACGCGGCGTCGAGCCAAGGAACGTTATGGCTGATGTGCATCATCGCGATGATTGGCACTCCCATGATCCTGTCCTACACCGTCATCATCTATTGGACGTTCCGACATCCGATCGAGGAGGAAACCAAGGACATCCACTAGCCCAAATAGCCCCAAAACAACCTTGCAAATTTATTTCTCAAACATCGATTCAAGAAACCGTTAAATGACGACAGCCAGCCTAAGCCAATCTGCCTAGGAGCGTTGTTTTTGCCTGAGAAAACTCAACGGGGTGGCTCGTGCCTTGGTCACGATACATAGGGCCGCGCCGATGGCCCTGAAAAGCGGTGAAAGACCGAACCGTGAAACTCACCCAGTAAATTCTGTGAAGAACCGCCAGAATAAGGCAATCAACAGAGACTTCATCGCTTCCGAAGGAGCGAGCCGGTCATCGTGATGGATCTCTTCTCAATTTGGGTTTCCACTTTCCCTGTTGATATTTGTGCAGATTGATCCAACGACTCAGGCGTCGAAGTTCAGTGATGAGCTGGCTCACGCTAGCAGTGATAACAATGGTCAGCCGATTGTTATTGCCGCTAATTCTGAGAACCGCTATACGTTCTCTTGTCGCTAAGACAATCCACTTAAGTTCAGTCGTGTGTGTCGGATTCGCGGGACTTCGACACGACCCTCCCTCCTGGGGGTAGAGCATACTACGTTTGCTGATTCCATGGTTTCTGGGTCAACCAAATCAGCAATGGCTCACGGCTGAGCTTCGACTGTGCGTCGGGGCAGGCAACTGCCCCGACGCCAGTGATTCATACCGGGCGTCGCATCATCGTGCCGCCCGGTTTTTGTTTGCCCGCGCGTCGATGGAAAGAATTCGGGTTCGTCACTTTTCAAGATCCAATTTTCAACGATCCAATTCGCCGTCAACTGAGCTGAGGCGACGTCGTCGCAATCCACACAGACCCAGCAACGCAATCACGACTGCGCTTCCTGGTTCTGGTACCGCCAACGTCCCAATGAAGAACTTGAAGTCCGCGTTGCCAGTGTCGTTGATCCGGAAGCCACCGATCGGTGTGCTGGTTCCAAACAGATCAAAATCCACGACGCCCAGTACTTGCGGCTGGCTTCCGTTGGGATCCAGTGAGTTCGAAAGACCAATCGACCATTGGTAAGACGCACTGTTAAACGACAACGTGTCGGAGCCCGCGATCGGATCTCCATTAATATCGAGCGGCTCAACCGTGAAGGTCGTGTTACCGTTTCGCTCTTCAAAGACCAGAAAATCGTTACTGTTTACCGCCTCGCCATAAAGAATGTCCCACTGGGGAGTGAAACTGCCGCCGTCAACGCGAAGATAATTCACGAGGTCGCCATTGGCATGCGTCTCTGCCAACGCGCTAAGAAAATTCGAATCGGTAACACCGACCGCTTGGGAGGGTGTGAGCACCTGAATCCCAAGCGCGCCGGAAGTCGGAAACGTGCTGTTCGCAATCGTTGGTGTCACGGGATTGAATGAGTCTAGAACACCCGCAGTGGTCGTGATCGATTGCAAAATCGCACTGCTGACGCCTTGCGTTGTTCCGGTCACAGAAACATTTTGCGTGACCAGATTTGTACCGGTACCATCGGTCACACTGATGACAACTTGCGAAATTGTTTCAATGTTCGCGTTCGGACCGTTTGCGACAACGCTAACGATATCTGCCGCCACCGGGACAACATTCCACAGAACCGTAGAAACGAACACGAACACACAAAAGCATTTCTGCACCATGGGAAGGACTCAGGCCGCAATGGGCCGTCTGATTAAAGGGAGGGAGCAAGGAGGGGAACGCCTTTGCGGGATCGACCGGCTAAAGCCAGACGTAAGAGTCGTTCCTGTCAGAACCGTCGCAATCGCCGTGCTAGCAATTCCGATGATTCAGATTGGGCGAACTTGATACGGCCGCTACGGTTTTGACACGCTTATATTCGCCACCGAGAACCCGACTTGGGGTTACGACAGGGCGATTGCGCCACGCTAGGCAATCTGGGATACTGAGTAAAGAGTCACGGTTGCTCTGCCGTATTTCGGCAGTGGGGTGGCTGATCTTATTCAGGAGACTTTTGATGGAACGCTCAGCTTCGCTTTTAGATCAACTTG
>CALFWL010000078.1 GCA_937928215.1 uncultured Pirellulaceae bacterium
GCAGGCAACACGTGCTGCATGATTTCGCGTTTGCCGCCGAAGGCACCTAACGGGAGCCCTCCACCAACGATCTTGCCCATGGTCGTCATGTCAGGAGTGACACCGAACAACGACTGGGCTCCACCGTAGGCGACTCGAAAACCACACATCACTTCGTCGAAGATCAAAACGCTGCCGTGCTTCTCGGTCAACGAACGAACGGCTGTCAGAAATTCATTTGTCGGACTCACACAGCCCATGTTCCCGCAAACAGGCTCCATGATCACGGCTGCGATCTTGTCGCCATGCTCAGCAAACGCCGCTTGAATTTCCGCAACATCGTTATAACCCAGCACCATTGTGTCCTTGCTGGTTCCGGCGGTGACGCCAGGTGAACTGGGAACGCCCAACGTCGCAGCCGCACTACCTGCCGCAACCAGCAGGCTATCCACATGACCGTGGTAGTTGCCGGAAAACTTGATAACCACATCACGACCGGTGTAGCCTCGCGCGACGCGAATCGCGCTCATGGTCGCTTCGGTTCCGCTGTTAACCAGACGCACCATCTCCACCGATGGGACGGCCTCAATCATCAGTTCAGCCAATTCATTTTCGGCGACCGTCGGAGCCCCGAAGCTGGTGCCTCGTTCGACGGCGGCGTGGACTGCTTCTTTGACTGCGTCCAACTGATGCCCAAGAATCATGGGGCCCCAAGAACCGATGAAATCGATGTACTTGTTCCCATCGATATCGAACAAATACGCTCCATCACCACGCTCGAACACGATGGGTTCGCCACCGACGGCCCCAAACGCTCGCGCGGCGCTGTTCACGCCGCCTGGCATCAAGTTTTTCGCGCGGGCGTATTCGATCTGGCTACGTTCTCGGTTCATTCGTTGGTTACTTGGAATAGAGAGTTCGATTGAGGTTAAAGACTGGAGCGTCAGAGCTTCCGTTTGGGTCAGGCAAGCTAGGCAAACCTTGCGGACAAACTTTCATTTGCCTGCTGCATAATATCAAAGTTTTGCAACGCTTGTAACGATAGGCGTGATCACTGACACTCGTTTGATTCGATCTTTCGATGGAAGGAGCGCGGTTTGTTTGAGGCCACCGGCCACCGTTGCGATTCACGTTCAGGTTGACGTTTGCTCCAGCTACCGCCACGGATCGAAATGCTGTTTCATTCCAACCGAATCCAACAACGAAAGCGAACGCGTCGCGCGGTTAGTTTCCTATGCGCTTTGATCGTTTGCGCGATGGGAAACGGCTGTTCGCGATCGTGGCATCGCCAGCGCGCCGACCGCGATGCGTACCGGCTGGTCGGCAGCCGACAAATTGATCCGCTGTGGCGAATCCCGGACCGAACCGTCGAGCCCGCTCCAGAATCTCGCCTTGCCGATCTCAACTGTGCTGATTGCGGACCCAAGCCGCTCGACGATGAAACCGCGGATCGGTTTACTCGTTGCCCCGATGCGTGCGACAACGGAAAGTACTACGACAAGATTCCGACCGATCCAGTTCTCGACCACAAAAACTGGGTGCAGCAACTGCCTCGAAACGAAGACGGCAAAGTTCTACTGACTGAGGAAACCGTCGTTCAAATCGCCTTGCTCCACAGCCGTGATTTTCAGTCGCAAGTGGAAGGTCTTTATCTAAGCGGCCTGAGCTTGGCTAGCCAACAATTCGAATTTCAAACCCAATGGTTTGGTGGCAGCGGGACCGGCTTTGACGCCTTCAGTGATGCTCCCAACGCGTTGAGGACGCTGACCGAAAGCAATCAACTCGGATTTGTGAAGGCTTTGGCAGCAGGTGGCCAATTCACCACCACCTTGGCAAACTCGTTCGTCTGGGAATTAGGCAGCAACCAGTTCAACATGGCCAACGGCAATTTGATCGTCGGGCTGACTCAACCGATTTTACGAGGTGCATTCCGACACGTTCGTTTGAATCAACTGACGCTAGCCGAACGAGGCCTGCTGTACGACGTGCGAGACTTCGCCCGATTCCGCCGCGCGTTCTATCAAGATATTGTTTCAAGCTACTTGGCGCTGCTGACTCAAATCCAAGCCAAGCGTAACCAAGAGCGAAACCTAGAAAGTTTGCAGATTAACTTGGAAGAGTTCAGCGAACGACTGGCTAGCGGACAAGTTTCCCAGTTCCAATACGATCAGGTTTTTCAAGAGTTTCAGAACGGCCGGATCGGATTGCTGGCGACGGAACAGGCACTACAGAACGCGTTTGACGCATTCAAGTTTCAGCTTGGTCTGCCGGCGTGGGTTGAGGTCGAGTTGGATGAAAGTTTACTGGAACCATTCGAACTATCCGATCCCGCGTTGCTGAAATTACAGGAAGACACTCAAACGCTCTACCAGAAGCTTACGCAAACACTCCCGCCTGAGGTGCCTGATCGGGAAACGTTGGTCGAAGTCCACCAAGAGATGATGAAGCTTCAGAATCAGGCTCTCGAAATGTTGCCGCAGCTTGCGAAGGATGTGGACAAATGGCAGACGCGGTTGGCTGAGCTGAGTATGGACGAACTGGATGAAGATGATCGCTTGGATGTGATTCAGCAAAAACGAATTTCTCGTCAGGTCGGCACGCTGGTTGAAGAACTTGAGTCGGATCTGAAAGCAGATTTGGAGATCGCCACAAAATGGGATGTGAACGACCCTGTCGGGAATCGAAAGATCTCGGACTTGTTCTTCACCGTGGACGATTACTTGGCTCAAGGTTTTGCGGAAAATTCAGACCATGATCGACGCGGCCTAGTTGATGATAAGAATTCGAACGAGCGGAAAGAACTCACAGAGGACGAAAAACGCATCGCATCGTGGACGCAGCTGACTCGAATGTTGGGTCGACGTCTGCGAGAACGTTTAGCGAATATGTTCGTGGCTCAAACGCAAACCAGATTGTTCTTCATCGATGTCAAAAGAACAAATATCAAAGAGCCAGCCGCCGTCGCGCATGCCTTGCAAAACCGATTGGACCTGAAGAACGTCCGAGCTCAAATGACCGATGCGTTCAGAAACGTCGAAGTTGCCGCGGACGCTCTTGAAAGTGACCTGACGGTATCTGCCACCGCGAACCTTGGCACCGACAACGACAATGCGTTCCGTTTTGACTCAAATGCCAACCGATACAATGTCGGTTTGCAGTTTGATGGGCCGCTCAATCGGTTCAATGAGGGCAACGCGTACCGAGCCAGCCAGATTGCTTACCAAGCGTCTCGACGGCAGGTGATGGCAACCGAAGACGGAATTACCAACCAGATCCGGGCAGACTTGCGTGCGTTGCGTATCAGTCGGCTGAATTTTCAGATTGGTCGTCAGCAGCTGATCTCTGCAATTCGGCAGGTTGACGAGGCTCAAATCGGTCTAAGGTCGGCAACCGAAGGCAGTAGCGACAGTAGTCCAACTCGCGATCTGTTGGACGCCCTGTCATTACTGTTGGCTGCGAAAAATGGATTGATCTCGAACCGAATTGGCCACGAAATCGCCAGAATCAATCTGTTCGTTGATTTGGAACTGTTATACTTGGACGAGGAAGGTCGCTGGATCAACCAAGACGCCGATCCCGCTGAATTCACGGGAACGGAATTTGAACAGGCCGACGAAGTTGACGACGGACAATCCGCGAATTCACTTGATTCAGTCGAAGACAGGCCGAATGATTCGTCGACCGCTCCCGACTACACCCCCGACGCGCCGCAGCCAGAATTCGAACCGGATGGCGATCTGGAGCTGGACGGTCCGCGATCCGATGGGCCGAATGTGAGTGACAGTTCACCCGATACGGGAATAAAGCTTGAACAATCCCAATTTAAAATCGAATCAAGCGACCTCCGTTCAG
>CALFWL010000079.1 GCA_937928215.1 uncultured Pirellulaceae bacterium
GTTTTCGCTCCAGTGCGGATAACTTGAAACGCCGACTTGACGCCGGAGTTGAAGCCACCAATCCATGGGGATCTTTCGGTACAGTCGAGGGCATGGACATGAGCTTTCCATCTGTCAACGAGTCCCATTCACAATCGAAGTAGGGCTTACTGTTTTAGTCATTTGGCCTGGTTTTGATGGGTGAAAGCGCTAAACTGTCGGCGGTGCTTTTTATTGCACGAGCTTGCGAGTGAAAGAAAAAGCGCCGCCAGCTGTTTTAGTTCGTTAGAGAAATCCGTTGCCTTTTAGAAAGCGAGACCATCGGCAGTTTTAACAACCGCTGGAGCATCCCCTTTACCATCCGAATCTTACCTAGTTATTCCCCACCTCAATGCAATAGATTTTCATCAGCCTAGGTTCATTCGTGGCGGTTGCGATGGTTGGAGTTTGGATCTGTCGAGGTTGTCACCCCGAGCGAAGGATGTCGAGCCCTCCACGGAGCGTCCCGTCCAAATCGGACAATAGCAATTCGATCAGCGACTCTTCCTCGACCGCTACCCCGCTGGAGCGAATTGCGTCGGCGAGATCGGCATCCCACAATGCTTCTGCTGCGGGTGGCTTCAACGGACGATGATTGCTTGACACGGTCGAGTGATCGGATGCTGAGAAACGCCATGGGCGAAATGCGAAAGCTTCGTACAGCTTGTTCGCGATCCGCAAACCACCCCAGTCAAAATCACCGTGGTAATTCAACTGGAAGCCAGATCGGTGCAACATCTGTAAAATCGACCAGCATGTCAAACCTGGCTGCCCTTCGACGCAAACCATGGGCGGACAACGCGAGCCAAACCGATCCGCGGCAGCCGCCAACACGCTGGGGTTTTCGCAAACGTAAAGCGGTTGACGAGTTTGATTCGAAGAAAAAGTTGGCCTGAACAATCGAAGATGTCGAAACGTGACTCGGCACGGCATCCCATCGGCCGCATGTTGACGCAACATTTTGTCCGTCAAAGATTCTCCCGTCGCCGGCAGGTTCAAAACCAGCGCGCTTGATGAGAGCTCGTCTGTCACGACGCCCACCGATTCCCACAAGATTCGTCGGCTACCGGCACGTCGCAAATCCGCGTTTTTCGAACTACAGCTGCCAGCGGCCAGCAACTTGATCACCAACCGCCCAAGCGTCTGGTTTTGGTCCAGCGAATGGGCATCTCCCGTTTGTTCGGCCGCAAAGATGGACAAGGGCGTCGGTTCAAGCGGCAGCTGTTGGAGAATTTTCAAAGCGCGCTGAATCAAGTCCAACGCCAATCGACTGTCACGCCGCGTGGCACGAACCAACCAGCCGCCACGTAAATCCTGCAAACACTCTGTCAGACCGTCAGCCGAAATGAAAGGTACGTTCGTTTCACCCACCAACCGATGCGCCGATTCCCAGACCGAAGTCCAAGCCGCATCGTACGAAGCGCGGTTGGCCCGTCGGTTCTCAATCGGCCCACCAACGGCGGTTTCGACAAGTTGTCTGAGCGAATCAAACCGACCAGTATTGTGAACGACTTGTTGAAAAACCTCCAAATCGATCGTGATCGTTTTGCCGCGTGAGCTGGAACCGGTCAATTCGACGATCCGGCGCCGCTGCTGTTCATTCAACCCGCTGAGTCGACACTTCCCTGACAGCGGCTCACCTTGTAGAAGTTTCTTTCGCAATCGATCGAGCAACGGCTGACATTCGGCAGATTGCAATCGCGTTACCAGTGGATCGTCCATCGATCAATCCTTCGCGAACAGCGGTTGGCTCTCGATTTCAGCCGCTTCCTCTTTTGTTGTCGACGCCCGCATTTCCGCACCGTTCCAAACGAAGACGCGATTAACCACCGCGTTGATATCCGCAAACCGGTCCAGCTGACAAATCGCCAACTGCTTCACTCCGGCGTACATGCCCCACTCGCTTTCGCTGGTCATCACAACATCCAGTTTGAACGCGGCGATCAGTTCCAGACAGCTCTCTCGCATATCTGAACTGATCCCGGCGAACGCTTCATCAAGCAAGATAAAACGCGGAGCCAGTTTATCAGCCGACTGATAGTACGCCGCGGCTGCGGCAAGCTGAGGCAGCGTCAGCGCGATCGCTTTTTCGCCGCCACTGCCGCTTCCATAAGTCCGCTTGGTTAGACGCTGCCAATTTGCGTCTGGACCACTGCGGCGTTCGATAACGATCCGATGCCAAAGCCGATAATCCAAAGCCGATCGCAAGTGTTCGTGCCACGAACCCGATTGCTCGGAGTCGCGTTGTTCGCTAATCGACCGATGCAAAAACTGCTTGATCTGCTCGCGCTCCGTTGCTGACCAGGTCGCCGAATCTGTTTCCAAGACTTCGCAGGCTTCCGCCAACCCGGTCGGGCCTTGATCATCACGTCGCCACTTGAAACGCATCTGCATTCCGGTTTTCATGGGCCGTTTGGAAACTTCGCTTGTCATCAGCTTCACCAGTTCGGCGGCCATCCGCATTCCATTTCGCAGTCCTTCCGCGACTTCGCCAAGGAGATATTTTTCCAAGGTATCCTGCTCGCGAGCGTCGAGAATTTGATCGCGATTCTGGATGTCGGACTCCAGCCTTGACGCTGCTGCCATCGGAGCCAGCCGCTCGCCTTGCACCGACAGCGTGACCATCTGCAGGCCGTCGCGAAGATGTTCCACTTCGACGGCCATTCCATCGAGCGAGAGAACGGTTTGTTGAAGTTCCGTTTGGGCTCGATGGACAGCGGACTGGGATTTTTGCCAAGCGTCATCATCATCGGGCGTGTTCGCCAGCGACACCCCCACGCTTCGAGCAAGCTTGACTGCCGCCGTCATTGACCACGGCAGTTCAGGAATCGTAGTCGAGTCAACCACCAACTCCAGCAGCGAATTCTCGTGCATCTGCGAAAACCATTTTGTCGCTTCGCGGCGACGTTCATCGTATTCCGATGACTCGATTTCGTTTCTGTTGATGTCATTGGCGATTACAGCCAAGCTCGCTGTGATGTCCGTATACTGAGCCTGTAAACGCTCTGCTTGCGCCTCCCGATCGGCTTGCAGGTTGCGTTCGGCCTGCACCCGGCTGACCATTTCGGCGACTGACTTGCCCGTGCTCTCGCGCAAAACGCTGACCGTTTCGTTAGCTTTGGCAAGGCGAATTTGTAACTGAGTCAAACGATCGGCGGCCTGCTGGTTTCGCACGGCGGCTTGTTCCTGTGCCACGCGAACTTGTTCGGCCTGAGCAACGACCGTTTGCAATGATTCGACGTGAGCATCAAGCGTTTTCAGGCTTAAGCGATACGCTTCGATTTTCCGGTAAAGGTCGTCCGCACGAGTCGCCCACGCGCTCAACCCGATGTCGGCAGCGTCGGTGTCGCGGCGCTGTGTGGCTTCGGTCAATCGTTGTTGTACTTCAGATTCATGTGATTGCGACTCCTGTAACGCATCTGCCGCTCGATCCGAATTCTGCTGAGCCAATGTTTCCGCCGCGTTGGCGTTAACCAGCGGTTCACTGCTTGGAAACTCAGCAACGATTCTTTCGACAGCACTTCCATGCTGCAAATTGGCTTCCACTTTTGATTCAATTCCTTTTTGCTCGCCCCGAAGTCGCTCGGTCTCTGCTGCGATCTCTTCCAATCGAAATCTTCGCCAACGGTCACGCGCCTCTCTGCCGATGTACTGCGGGTGATCTTTGGTCAGGCGACCGTGTAGCGGCCCGTTCTGCCAACGACCATCGTTGCTGACCCACGTCGCACCCGCGCCGGTTCCAACACCAATCACGGCCAGCACTTTTTCAAGCGAACGGATCAGTCCGGAAAACTGTTCGCTTGGAACCGATTCATCGGACGGTCGAAGGACTTGGGAAAGCTGCCGATTGGGTTCGAGTTCAGGTAAATCATTCGTGACGATCTGGACGACGGTGTTCTGTTCGGCGAAAGCAACAAGTCCACCATCGGGCATCAAAATCGCATCCAGAATTCCGGCATCGTGTAACGCGGATTCCCAGTTCCCGCGTTCCGTTTTCGGAACGGACGATTTGAAGTCAACCAGCTTCCACAACGGAACAGCGTCGGGAGGCAGCGGTGGAACCGAGGCGGACTGGGCTTGGGCGAGCCGCAGGTGCTGATTCCGCGACGGCGGCGCGATCAGTGCTCCAGATTCTCGTTGCGTTTGTTCGTCCTTCAAGGTTGTGATCTGCGTTTCAAGTGAATCGTACGCTTGACGCAAATGTTCGCGGTCCGCTGTCAACTGAGTCAACGCTGCCTGCTTCGCTCGATCAAGCAAAGATCGCGACGGATCGGCGTCGCGCGAATCGGCTGGCCATGCGTGCCATTGATCGCTCCATGCTTCGATCGTGCCCAAAAACGGATGGAGCATTGTGGCGGATTCAAACCATTGCAGCACCGAATCCCAATATTCGGTTCGCATGTTTTTGAATCGGAGCTGTGCATGTTCCAAAATTTCTGTCTTTTCGCGGACCGACTGTTCGGCGCGTTCGACATTTTGTTTTGCCGCCAACACGTTTTGATCAATCGCAGCAAGCTGTTGATTGAGTTGAATCAAGTGAGTCGCCGACTTTTGAAACCGATTGGCTGACCCGTCGATCTTCTTCCTTGCGGATGCGAATTCCGCGTGCGCTCCGGAACGGAACGACTGCTTGCTGAGCAATGCTGATATCAGCGATTGATGTTTGTTCTGCAATTCTTCCGGTGCTGCGACTTTACGACAGTTTTCCGATTCCGCGATTGCCGTTTTCAATCTTTCGTCGACCGACTGATTGGCTGCGCTCACCTGCTGCTTGGCGGATTGCAGTTCGACACCCGCGTCGCTTGCCGCGTTCCGATATTCTGATTCTGCCTCGGCTAGTTCGCTTGCCTTGCGAATACATTCATCCAGCCGTTGGGCCGTTTGCATTTCCGGACTTTGTTGCAGCTCGCTGATCGCGGCGCGGCCTGATTCAATCTCCAGCCGGACAGAAGCTTGTTTTTCCTTTGTTTGCTGTCGTTCGGTTTCTTGGTCTTGCTGCGCATCGGCAAGCCGTTTCAACTCGCGCTGCACGGTTTCGTAACGTCCGCTGGCGTAGGTCAGCGTTTTCAGCGAGCGTTTGATCCCACGCGCGATATGCTCGCGATACGGTTTCAAAAACTGTTCCACGTTTTGCAGCGTTTGCCGATCCGATTCCAGCGACCTTCGATAATGATCTAAGTCGCGAAACGCCTCGGCGGCATCATCAAGCAGCGAATCGGCCAGCGGTGGCAGCGCCTCACGCAGCGCCAATTCCAGTTGGTCGATGTCTAGTTTCTTGGCAAGTTGCGGTTGCCTCAGTTGCAACAACAAATCAATCAGCGGATCGTAACGCTCGCCCAGCCGAAAAAGCGTTTCGTCAACGCTGCGGCGATATTCGTGAGCGGTGTCGAAAACCTTTCCTGATTCGTCGATCGCTTCGGTCAGTTGACGGCGAGTCAGAGGAACGCCGTCGATCGTTTTAAGCTTTAACGTATCGTCTACGCGAAGTTCGGTAATAAAGAACCACGGCTTGATCGATTGGCCGCGAGTTGCCTTCATGCCACAGCCGATGGTCACAAAATGCTCAGCACCCTCATCGTCGATTCGTCCGAATTCCAACCATGAGTAGCCGGTCGCACTCGGCTGGTCATCCATCAAAAGATTCCACGCCACTTGCCGGTTCGAGTCACGATCCGGCTCGACGCGCGTCGCTTTGAATGAACCGTCCAACAACAGCGGCAACGTCATTGCCAATACGCGACTTTTTCCTGCACCGTTGCTGCCTCGCAACAGCAGACGCCCATCGGCAAACGGGAACCGTTCGTCTTCGAATAGAAACAGATTCATCAATCCGATGCGCAGCGGCTGCCATCGCTCGCGCACCGGGATCGGTAACTGGTCAGATAAAATTCGCTGAGCGGCGACTTCGAACCGATCTTGGGCCGACGTTTGGATAACCGTGTTGTCAGATAGATTTTCATCCGCGACACTCATCAGACAGTTGCTCCGGTGGCAGTCGTGGACGTTTCAGCCAGACAATAACGAGCGATCGCTGCTCGCGGAAGCACGTCGTCGTCGCTGATCTCGATCAACGCCAGTGATTCGAGCAGGCTGAGTGAATCAAACAGAATTTGACGAATGCCTTCCGTCGAATTAGCATTCTTTCGCCAGCGACACTCGTGCGTCGCAGCCAATTTGGCAACGTATTCTTTTACCGTTGTCAATGGAATTCGAACGGTTTCGGAAAGGCTTGCTGAGGAAGTTTCCGAAGTGCCGTCTATTTTTTCGGCTCGCAACCGATCACCAAGCCATTCCGCCATCAGTAACGTGGCGTGACCACGCGTTCCCGTTTCGGGCAATCCCAGATCGGTCCAGTCTCCATCTAGATCGAGCATCGCGACGCCTTCGGCACGTCGCTCGACAAACATGCCGGTCACTCGATGCAGTTCCTTGGTCAGCCGTTCCCCCTGATCGTTGAAGTAGTTGTATTCTTGCGGCGTTAATTCGTCGAAGTACATGATCGGGTCGTCGAGCAATCGTCGGACCAAGCGGTTTTGCAGTTGTCGATTCTGAGCTTGATCAAACTCAGGCGTTTCGACTTCATTCAACGCCTCGATAAAATCGTTCAGGTTCGGTTCGGCGACCGTCGAAGCACCCCGCGCCGAACAAAGCAACATCGCCAACGAGGTTCGCTCGATCCGATACAAGCAATCGCCGCTGCCATGGACGTAGCTGGTGTCGTCGCCGTCGGCTCGCACGAGCACATGATTCTGCTGCAAGAATCTCATGACCGCCACCAGCTCGCGCCGATGCGATAACACTCTGGCATCAAATGCGTAATCCAATTCTGCCAGTTCCGAATTAACTCGGACGAAGACCTCCGTTTTTCGTGCGACTTGTTGAATCGTGGTTTGCCGCTGCTCGTTTTCAAGAGTGGCAAGCACTAGACAAAGTAGCGCGTAGCGGCGACGGGTAAAACTGGTTCGTTCGCTGCTACTGCTTTTGTCGATCAGTCCGCGTGTGGCATCCTTCCTGGGCGAAGGATACTTTCGCAGTCGCGCGAAGTCGGCGGTTGTCACCAAAGCCCAGTTGGGCCAACGGAGCAACCATTTTTTGAGCCATTGAGCATGTCGTCTGACCAACCGAAATGACTCGGCTTGTTTTCCTTCAGCGGTCAACAGCGGGTTTCGCAAAAGCGCACACAGCGCCATTCGTCGTTCCTCCTGCTGGACTTCTTCATGTCGAGCCGCCAATCGATCGGCTGCGGTCAAACGCCGCTTTGCTTTAGACACGTGTCACCTCTAACCAAAGGTCCGGCAACATGAGAGTTCCGTTTTCAGTGGAAAGCGTCGCGATCGAAATACTGTCAGCTACAGCAACGTTGGCAGATGATACGGCTGGCCCGTTTTGAAACTCGGGATTGGGTTTGGGGTCAAGGTTTGCCGTTGGTCGCTCAGTGGTGGAGTTCGCTGGTCGCGTCTCGATCCGTAGCGAACCATCACGACTGAGCGCGATTGTGCGTTGACGATCCTGCTGGATGTTTGTGCCCATCGGTTTTGCAGCAGCCAACTCGATCAATTCCACCAACAACCGAAACGCATCCTCGTCCAATTCACCGATGGACGAAAGCCTTCGTTTGCCCAACGCGATCAACGTTTCGCGAGCTGAACTTCTGCGTCCCGACTCAACGCTGATCCTTCGCTTCGCCTCTGCTCGCTGTGAGGCACGATCAACCACTCGGCGATTTGCGGACGCCGTGGCCTGTCGACCGGTTTGACGAAGCTGCGGTGAAAACTCGACCGGTTGAGCGTCGATCCAACGAGTCGAATGGCGGATTGGGTTTTGATCGCGAAAATCAATCGTCGCCTGTTCAACTTTAAGATGGCGTGATGATGACAGAGCAAACGACGCGCGATACAACCGATGGGCTTCGCCATCATTCTTGCAACCGAGAAACCGGATGGCCAATTCACGAAGATCGGCAACTCGATCACTACGTCCTGACTGACGGTCGTTCATCTGGCTGGCTAACTGAAGCAGTCTCGGAATTGCGGCCCGGGCGGCGGCTCGCAGTTGTTCCAGTTGAGCCGACTTGCCACCGCTACGGCTGAACCAGCTTCGCAGTCCCAGCAGTCGTTGCTGCCATCGCTGGGCCGAGGATTTGATTTGCGATTCGTGCTGCTCTTCCTCTCCAGCTCGCGGCAATCCCATTTCCTCGCGGGCAGCGATCGTCGCGATTTGCGTGAACTCGTCGGGCATGATCTGATTCATCCGTCGCGCGATCACCGAACCTTGGGAGATCAACTGGCTGACAAACTCTTGCAAGTACTCGATCAAGCGTTCTTTGTAGTTCAAGAACGCCTGCAAATCGGCTTCGTCGGATTCCGTTTGCTCATGCAGCCAACGAAAAAACGATTGGGCCCGTGAGGTAAGTTCGTCAGCATCTTGGCAAACATTTCGCAGTGTGGTGAGTACGACGACCGAATCTACAGCGGCACTTGATTCAGCCGCTAGGTTAACATGGTCACCTAAACCCGAATCAGTTTTTGCATCCGATTCCGGGCCGACCTCATGGATCGTTTGATTACGAATTTCAAGTGCCAGTCGAAGCAGTTGCCCGGCTCCGTCGGCAATTCGATCCAATGC
Source organism: uncultured Pirellulaceae bacterium (assembly GCA_937928215.1). Taxonomy (GTDB): domain Bacteria; phylum Planctomycetota; class Planctomycetia; order Pirellulales; family Pirellulaceae; genus Mariniblastus. The sequence goes on from CALFWL010000079.1 coordinate 8,644, forward strand.
TCGGGCATCGAGCTTGGCTTGTTGTTGCAAGCGTTGCACGAACGTAAGCGTCGACGAGTGTGCTGCTTCACCTGCCGCCGTCAACTGATAGAGCAACCGCTTTCGATAGTAATCAGCCAGCGAAGACACGTCGGCGTTGTCTTGGTAGGATTGTAGATTGCCCCACGATTCCAAAGACTGCAACGCCGATTCGACCTCTTGATTTTCGAGCGAGAAATCGTGGTCGTTCAAGCTCGACCTGACCTGTGCCGGCCTCAGGTGCAGAGTGAACTCTGACTTCGCGGCGGCAAACACTTCGATAATCGCGCGATAAAGTTCGCTCTTTTCTGCCGTTAAATAAGCAAAGCATTGCCAGTCGATTGCGGCTTCGTCTTTGTTCGTCGTTGCGGCATCATTTGCAGCCGCAGTACCGTTGGTCGTTTGATCACCATCGACGGTTGACCGGCGGTCGCGTGTCGCAGATTCATCGTGTGTTGGAGTTTCAATCTTCAACGAAGGTCGTCTTCTGGAATAGTAGGGTATTCAGATTGGAACCCGCGATTATACCCAAACCCGATTTGCAAACAAAAGCACATTGTCCAGAAGTACATTTTCGCCCGGCTAGAGTCACGTTTTACCAGCTATTTTCGACAATGTTGGCTCAAGTCGAATCATTCCGGGATTTTGATTCACGTTGGTTCCGGCACAACTGCCGAATAACTGCACAGCGACCCAAACAAGGCGAACGCATTCCGATCGGACGATGTCTGAAGCCGCCAATGGCGATTTCTGCCACAGCTTCTTTGCTGGCACGTTCATTTGGACGATGGACGACCTTCCGAATGCGAATGTGAACTTGCCGATTTCAAGAACCGGCGGACTCCGTTTGATAAACATTTGATTTGCAGTCGACCCGCTGTGGTGTATAGTCAGGGGGGGGCGACTGGAACAAGAATTTACCTCAACAGGGAACAGCTGTTAATTCAGTTGGGCTTCACTTTCAATGATGTTGAAGAACTTTTCACGGAGACAAATTCGAGGGTTCACATTAGTGGAACTGCTCGTTGTGATCGCGATCATCGGCGTGTTGATTGGAATGATTCTGCCCGCTGCGCAAACCGTGCGGGAGGCGGCAAGAAGAACGCAATGTTTGAATCGCCTGAACCAAATTGGATTGGCGACGATGATGTTTCACGACTCTCATGAAGCGTTTCCGCCGGCGAGACTTTATCCAAAAAAATTTGCCTCATCACCGATGGATGCAGGAGGCGATCAACCCTCGTGGTTAGTGCGGATTTTGCCTTACCTTGATCAGCAAGCCTTCTACAGCCAATGGGATCTTTCAAAATCTTACGGCGACCATGCTGATGCAACCGTGACTCAACCCTTGGCGTCGTTTGTGTGCCCATCGCGTCGGTCGATCGACAACGCACAAGCACCGACGGATCTCAAAGAAATTTCGGTGACCGCACCTTGTGGATGTGGCGGTTGGGCCGAAATCGAGGTTGTCGGGGGCGCGACTGGAGATTTCGCTGGGAATCACGGTGACTTGTCTCCGGGCTCAACAGGGTCTGCATCGGATTACTATTACGGTGGCAATGGCACCGGAGTCATCATCACCTCCCAAGCGAAGCAAACAAGCGATGTGAGTTTGATGTGGGTTGATCGAATCAGTTACGCCAGCATCTCAGATGGTTCGAGCAATACGGCTTTGGCTGGTGAGCTTCACGTTACTCCAGAGAACCTGAACACGACTCCCTTCAATGGCCCCATCTACAACGGAGAGGACTTGGCCGCTTTCACTCGCATCGGCGGCCCGGGAGTTCCAATCCGATCGGGTTCTGACGCACCAACGAGTTCAATTCTGGGCTTCGGCAGTTGGCATCCCGGCACTTGCAATTTTGTTTACGCAGACGGAAGCACAAAAGCGATCAGTAACGAAATTGACACCGTGACCTTGGGGAAAATTTGCAACCGCAATGATGGCGAAGTGCAAATCGTTGACTAGCCGAATAATCTCATCGAGAATTCTTTCATTGAATTTCAAATCGCATCGTCAGCTCGCGCAATTGCGGTCAATTGCAGCAGAGTGTTTGGTCGTCGCATTATTGTTTTATTGCGTTGGTTGCGGCTCAGATCGATTGCCGACACATCCCGTGGAAGGCAGCGTTCGATTTGAAGACGGTTCAAAAGTGATGTTTGGAGACATTGAATTTTACAGTGTCGATCACCAACTGAACGCGCGAGGTAAAATCGGTCGTGACGGAACGTTTACCGTAGGGACGTACGCCAAAAACGACGGGGCGGTCGCGGGAAAACATCAGGTAATCGTGTTGCAGATAACGGGAGACTACCTGACTGAAAAATTGGGCGATCAAATCAAGCACGACCACGGCGAACTGATCGACTCAGCGTTCTTCGATTACCGCACCTCTGGATTGGAATGCACGATCGTCCCCGGACGGAACCCTGTTAAGTTAACCGTGCGAAAAAATCCGCGACAGACGGATGATGGCTTGCCAGAAAACTGAGTGTGAAAACTTGAACTTATGCTTCGTCTGAATTCAGGTTTGTGGATGGTGATTTGTTTCGCCCGTTGGAATTTCGGATAAAACAAAACCTCAACACCAATTCTTACGCTAGACAAAACTCGAGTTCACTCGACGACGCGTATTGGGACGTCCATTCTCACAAGACGTTCGCGTTGTTTCCGCTGCCACGCTCAGCCCGATTCAATCAATCTGTCTCAAGAGGAACTGGGCATGGATTGAGTTTTGCGACATCGCATCCCGGATCGTTTTATGCTCCGGCCGATACAGAAACGGTAACCGCGCCGCGCGAATCATCTGGATCCTCGCTTTCGAGCTTCACGTCAACGGCTAGGAATTTTTGAATGATGTCGGCATGCGTGACCGAGTGCTGAGTCAGCGGACCGGTACAGAATTGGCTGACAGCGCCCGAAAAATGAGCCGCGATGGCCATCGGTAGCATCAGTTGATCGGTCAGGTGCGGACCAACCGGTGCGTCCAGCTTCAAGTACTTCCGCACGTCGCAAACGACCCCGTCGGCCACTTTCTCTGACGTGATACCCATTCTGCCGAATCCGGTAAACACGGCTGTCACATTTTCGTAAACCAGCTCGGCAAAGACAATGTTGCCCGGACCGCGCGGGTTTTCGACTTCGATGTGTTCGACTTCTGCACGATCCCAGTTCAATTTTCTCGTGATGCGCTCGGTTTCTCGTTGAGCGATTTTCACTGGCAGGGATGACACGATGCTTCGGACCCGTCGCGTGAGCAGTTTACCTCGTTTGAAAAGTTCGCGACCTCACGGCAAGCCGCGAACCATTCACGACGTTCGTTGTCTCACGGAGGTCGCGATGGCGGCACGGACGAGTCAGTCGTCAGTCGGGTCGTTTTTTGTTCCTCCAACGAAGTAGAGAATTCTTATGCGCGTATTCAGTTCCTATCGACAGTTCATGCTCAGATTCCAAGACCTCAATCCATTTCCGTGAATAACAAATGCCCGTTCGAAGAGACGTTGCGCCGGAGCAACTTGATCCAACTTTTCTAAATCACCTGCGCCGCTTGGGCATCTCGGGCGTCAAGCAAT
>CALFWL010000080.1 GCA_937928215.1 uncultured Pirellulaceae bacterium
GAGAAATACGCCAGGTTCACGGTTGTAGGCGATCTCGCGATCGTGAAACTTGACAGCAACCTGGTCGATGCGGCTGGATGAATGGGATGGAATATTGACGTATACACTACCTTGAGTCCCATCGCCCAAGCGTGAATCGATCGAGTAGCCACGGCGATCGCAATAGTCTCGGGCTCGTTGTTCAACCTCGGGAGTGACCATGATTTCGAATGCTCAAAATGAAAATGGAATTTTTTCAGCGGATGTGAAATTGCATTTGCACATTGGCGATCAGCGTATTGAGTTAGGTCAAGTTGGGCCCGGTTTGGCAATTCTGCGTGATGCCCAGGCGATCGACGCCACCGAAGGTGAGATTGAAACGATCGTGGATGAAAAGGTCAGTCGCTGGAAAGTCCGATTCACCAGCCCGATTACTGGTGAGGCGAAACAGTTTACGTTTGAGGCGGTTTAGAACCGCTCATCAGTATTCTAAAACACGTGCTCTACAGTCACCTCTTTGGGAACAGCCCTCTGATCAACTGAGACGCTGTAGTCGGAAAAAGATCTGGCCGGTGAGTATTCTTCTGTGCTCGCGGCAGATCTTTCGATCGTTACTGAGTCAAACAATTTGTGTGCCGGTGCGTTTCCGAGACTGTCTTTGTGTTTGAAGGCGATCAGTTGCCTCGCCGCCATTTCACCACGAGCCGCGCTGCGATCAAGTTCGAACATTTGCTCCATGGACTTCCATAGCAGCTTTAAGTCGTCATCTGAAAACCCGGTTTGCTCCGCAAGGAACGGATTGACGAAACCGTGAGCCACGTAGAGTCCGTAGGGAACGGTGAACTTGCGTCCCATCGTTCTCTCTTTTTCGAGATCCTTTACATTCGTGACGGCACAGCGCGTCACAGCATGCTCCTGCGAGACAATCGGATCAACGCTTCTTGCCATCGAAAACTGAATCGGGCCGCGAACTTGTCCACAATTGATTTCCGTTGTCATGACGGCCCCGAATGCTCTGATGTCAAAAAAGTTCTGACACATCCATTTCGTCAGCTGGATCGCGTCTTCTGTTTTCTTTGGCAGTTTCTTGGAGACGGGCTTCAGCTTGTACTCTTTGTAAGCTCGCTCATGTTGACTGTTCAAAACAGCCTTTTCCTTGACGTAAATTTCGTGCGGGGGCTCTTCGCCGTGCGTCACGCCGACAAAGTTGCGAATCTTGCGTTTCAGGCAAACGTCCGTCACCAAACCTTGTCCGGTTTCCGGATCGATTCGTGGCAAGTTCCCTGCATCAGGGTCGCCGTTTGGATTGCCATCTTTGACATCAAATAGAAAAACAAAATCGTATCGGTTCATCGCTTATTCCTATGTTTATCGAGTTGGGTTGTAATTGTTGGGATCCACCATTTGCATGGACAAACGTTATTCATTCAGTCGCAACCATTTCGGATTCTGGTTCGGCGGGTTTCGCTTTTTTGGTGAACATTTCGTGACGCTGGTGGTAGTATCCCAGCGCAAAGAGTCCTTGCTGATTCAAGTTTAAGTGGGGCGGAAAGGATTTGATGTGTGTGCAAATTTCCTGAATTCGTTTCTCGTGATAGACTCGAGTTCCTTTCTCAAGTTTGCCGAGGTGGTGTTGGCTTAGCCGGATGATTCGCGGGAAAACGCTGCCGGGTGTTGCCGACGCTGCACCGAAGTAGCGATCTTTAATTGTGTCGTTGATTCCTTTAATCGCATCTTCTTGAGTTTTCTCCAGCTCTGCGAAAAGTCGACCCATGTGGTAGGACGGTTCGGGTCGGTCAGGATTAACTTCCATTGAGATTTCTCCAGTAAGTAAGTTTTGGGTTCGTGTCATCCGATTCAGATATGCTTTGATGATCGCAGCGCGTAGGTAGGTGATGTTTTGGTCAGCACGTATCCGTCGCAGCACCGCTGCAAAAAGCGAATGCGGATAAGGAGTTCCTTGGAGCACGCTTCGCATCAACGATCCGGAAAGATTCGGTGCAATGTCCTTCGTTTCCCGAGCCGTTTGACTGAGCAACAGCCATGCAGATGGGAACGGGTTTTCGTGATCTCGATGAGCAATCGAAAGATCCTCGAAATGCAGCCGGATGTTTGCGGTAAGTTCTTCCACCGTGGACTGATACCAAAATCTGACTGAGATCCTCGCCGCGTTTGGAGAAAGGCCGAGCACAAAGAATTTTGCCTTCGGATCTCCAAGTTCTGCTGGGAACTGACCGCTGGCAATGCTTTTCAGTATTTCGAAAATTGCCGATTTTGTGGCATCGTCTTCAAGTCCAGCGGTGTCGAAAACCTGCCCGAAAATGCCTTCTATTGGAGATGGCTTCTCAGTCCAAAAAACAGTGGTTGCGTCACCGACTCGTAACCGTTGATCGCTGTTGAGCAAATAGTTCAGGGCTGTCCCGTACTCGAACGCGCTGGATTCTGAAACCGGCGCGTTGAAGCTTTGGCTCTTGCCATACGACTCGCTGGCATCAAAGTTAAAGGAAACGATCGAAGCTCCCGAGGACTGCGCACCGGCTACACCTTTGATTTTTGGCTCATGGAGACGTGCAAGTTGCGATGGTTTGCCGGTAATTAAGCACGGGCCCACTTCGGAAGCCTCAGGCTGCGATTCTTGCGTCAGCTTCTCTTTCCACCACGCGTCCACTTTTCTGCGTTGGTGAACAAACTCTTTTTTTCCTTCGATTCGAAAGACACCGAAGCCAGATCCAATTTCGTCGAGGTCCTCTCGGGGGGCGTCTGCGGGATCCCAGTTTTTCAGGAATTTGCAGACGACGGAAAATTGTTTGTCGTTGACTTCCGATTCAAGTTCAAGATGGCGTTCGCGAAATGCTTCATGAGTTTGAAGCGTTCGCAGCGGATTGGTGTCATCGGTCTTGTGGCCCAACATGTAGCCCGTGTTGTCCCACAAGAAGCACGGGTTCAATCCTTGGCCAGATGGTTTCGCTCCGCCGGGCACGATCAATTGTTGAGGCAACAGCTTCTTGCCTTTTTGCTGACGAGCATCCTGAACGCTAACCAGCTTTCCTTCTTTGGTAAGTACGACAATGAACGCAATCTTCTGACGGCTATAGCCCATTTGACTAATGGTAATGCTTGGGTCAGCATCAAGCCGCCGATAGTAGTCAACCAACGCATTGAGGATCATGATTTCACCTCCGCAGATTCGAAAGGCGGCACCTCGATGACTCCGTCCGTCATTTTCGCGCGAAAGAAGTGCGGCGTCATGTTGTTTTGGAAGTCAATATCGTGCAGCATAAATCCAAGGTCTTGTTCGCCGACCAGTTTTGACACGGGAGGATCTCCTTCGTGCAGTTCAAAGTGAGCAGGGAATTCGCGGCATCCAAGATAGGGGTGATGAAAGTACTGCCCTTTTTTAGCGCGCCGCCGAAAGATCTCTGAGTGTTTTTGTGGCGGGTCGGAGCCTCCAAGGACTTCGAAATGAGCATGGACGACATAGCAAACGTCTCTCAAAATCGTCGCGGCTCTTTGTTGGCGATTGTCTCCGTCGTCGGCGTAGAATCCCAACTGTCCCTTGCCAGCTTTCATAGCAGATTTTGCGTTGGCAGCCGAAACTTTTGATTTGATCTCGTTGCGGCGAAGGTTGGTAAAGCGAACTGGATTCAATACATGGATTCGATCGATGACCCAGCGGATCTCTGGTTTCCAATAGATGGCTTCGAATACGCCACGAGCCGCCGACGGGGTAATGACGTCGTAGCTCACTCGCTCGACCTTCATCTCTGGCCGGCTGAAACAAGCAAAATCGCCCCATATTTTTAAGTCGAAGTGTTGTATAATCATCTAGTTCCTTTCGTTATTGAGAACGTTAAATTCTCTAGAGTCCATTTCGTTATTTCTGTTCGTAGTACCGGCTTTAGCCGGAAGACCGCGAGTTTCCGCCTGAAGGCGGTACTACAAACTTTCGAATACGGCCTTTTAGTTGGCTCTAGGGACCTTCCCCAAATGCAGAGGTAACCAATGTCCATCATTGAAGAACAACCGATATATGACGAGCTGTTGACGATGTTGGCCGACGGCTTTGATCCGCAGAAGCTGGCAACTTTTCGGCTTCCTAAATCGGCCCAGCAGCGGCTCGAATTGCTGCTTGAGAGAAACCGAAACGGCGACCTAAGTAACTCAGACCGGGCTGAATTGGACTCGTATGAGAAACTCGAGCACGTGTTTCGAATGCTGAAAGCAAGAACGCTGGGAAAGCGAAATAAATGACGCGACCGTCTGCCGAGTTGCGACGCCAAGTCATAGAACTTGCACACGATCGTTGCGAATATTGTCGCGTTCCCCAGATTCTTGCTCTGGCAACGCACCAAGTCGATCATGTGATTGCTGAAAAGCATGGCGGCGAAACGATTCTTTCGAACCTCGCCCTTTCGTGCGCCGTTTGCAATCGCAGAAAAGGAAGCGACATCGGCTCGCTTGATCCAGTCAGTCGAAACCTGACTGCCTTGTTCCACCCCCGAGCGATGAATTGGGTTGAACACTTCGAGGTTGATGGCGCCGAGTTTTTGGGAAAGACTTCCGAGGCTCGTACGACGATCGAGTTTCTGAAACTTAACGCGCCTGATCGTCTGGCAGAACGAAGGCTGATATTGCTCAACGGTTGGGACATTGCCGGGTTGGACGAATAGAAGCTCATTCATGCGATCAAGCCTTCCGGTTCGTGCTGGCCAGCTTTCTCCAGTCTTAGCCCTAAATGATCGCTCTCGTACATATCGCTGTTGACCAAAACGGCAACCGTGTCATGCAGCAATTCTATGTCGGCACCGAGTAGCGACCGATAGACGTTGTCGTAAACGGTGACCATAAATCGCTGGCATTTTCGCAGCGTCTGACGTCGAAAAAACGGGTTGTCCGCAAACGCTTTGCTCCTAATCGACTTTTCCAGTTGTGCGCCGCTATCGCCCCAAGCAACAAAGACTGGCTGACCCTTGTCTTCGATCATCTTGTAGCGGTCGGCAGCTGTTTTAAACTGAAACACCAACGCTCCGGGATCCCGAAAACAGGGCATGACGGCACGTTCGTCGTAACGCTCTTTTTGGTTGAAAAAGTGCAACTGGAAATATTCGGATACCGCCTCGAGCGAAAGTGGATCGTCAAAGATGCCACAAACTTCAGCGCCGGTTTCGGCGGTGTTCTTTAGGTAACCTATCAACCGCATGTCGATCGGCTCAAACAAAAAAAGCGTTCCCTGCTTCAGAAGCCCTTCGCGATTACATCGTCCTGCTGCCTGTGAGACAGAATCCAATCCGGTCATGGCGCGAAAAACGACCGGGAAATCAACGTCTACCCCAGCTTCGATCAGTTGCGTACTGAAAACCTTGCATGGCATTTTGTCCTTGAGCCTTTGCCTGATCTTGTCCAGCACTGACTTTCTGTGTGCTCCACACATAAATGTACTGAGATGAAAGATGTCGCTTTTCGATTCCTTGGCGGACGATGTCGCCATCCCAAACAGCCGGGCCGCATGATTACGAGTGTTGACAATGCAAAGGAACGAATCATGCTCGGATAAAGCTTCGACCAATTCGCTGTCCGTCACTTTACCCAGAGATTGATGCATTACACGTCTGAGCTTTTTAAATAATTCCTCCGGTTTCGACACGATTTCCGTGATGTTTTTCAGTCCAATCTGGAAGTCCTCACGAAATGCAATGGCCGGCTGAGTCGCTGTGCAGATAACAACCGTGCAACCAAACAGATCGACTAGCTCTCTGATTGCATTCAGCGTCGGTTTGAGCAAATCAACCGGGATGGTCTGAGCTTCATCAAGAATTATCACGCTGTTGGCAATTCGGTGCAGCTTTCGGCAGCGACTGGTTTTGTTGGCAAACAGAGACTCAAAGAGCTGAACGTTTGTTGTCACGATTAGCGACGCATCCCAGTTTTCAGTTACCAGCCTTGCAACTCGCGATTCTTTTTCTGGGTCAATCGAACTGTGGTGTTCCAGCACAACATCGTCTCCAAGATCTTTCAAAGCGTCTTGAAACACCGATGTTGTTTGCTCAACGATACTAGTGAACGGAATTGCATAGATGATTCGATCAAGATCGTGCGCGATTGCGTGGTTGACCGCGAATGCCAAGGAGGACAAAGTCTTGCCCCCACCCGTTGGCACCGTCAGTGAGAAGATTCCGGGCTCCAGTTTTGCGGCGTCCTTGCATTGGCGAAGGATCTCAGCTCGTTGTTGGTTGACTTCTGTCGGTTCCGCTTTTTCCGCCAGTCGCTGCAGGTGCAAGCCGAGGCTTTGTTTCAGTTGGCTCATGGGGACGCGTTTTCGCAAATCACGTTCGGATTTTCGCTCGGGCGACATGAAACTTTCGGTTGCCAGGAAATCCGCATCGCACAAGGCGGAAAACATCATTCGACAAAGCATTGAAATTTGGAATGCGCAGCGTTCGGGGCAGGTCGAATCGAAGGGCAGGTTCGGCAAATTCGGCTGGGGAAGTTCAAGCAGTTCTTTTGGTGCATTCTCGTACGAATCAATTTTCTTGATCAACCGCTGATTCAGACCACTTCCGCCTTTCGCCGAATCGGCGTCGGCGAGACCTGCATGGTGTCCTGCAATGACGTATGCGATTAGCTTGCCGAGTTGTTTGAATTTTTCGACTGCGTGCTGGGCTCCCGCGGTCGCATGATCTCGACTTGTTACAGCAACTCCATCATCGAAAGGTAATTCATTTTCGAACCTCAAGTAGTTTTGAAACTCGTCTGAGTATTTCCCTAGATCATGCCACCGCCCCAACAGATCGCCCCAAGGTTCCAGCGTTGGATTGATTCGTTTCAGAAACTTGCAGCAAAATGTCGCCACCAGATCTTCATGCTCCGACATCGTTTCCCAGTCGCTTGGGGGTCGGTTTTCGAGGCTGTGGGCGTAGTAGCGCATGTTGGATGCAATGATGTTGCTGTTCTTGCCGTGTTTCGAGCCTGCGGTTTTGGATGCTGGACGCCAGTATCGTGACCGATTGGACACATCTGGTCAGTTCGCTGCAAACGATTGATTTTTTTCGAAAATCAATTCGTTTTGAATACAAGTCGATCGTGCGAAACTGAACAGAGGATTCTCTCAACGAATAGCACTCATGGTCAAAAATTCAGATGAACCATGCAGATGAACTAAAATACAAATGTCATTCGTGAAGAAAGCGCACAAAAAGCGCATTTTTGCCGGCACTTCCAAAAAGAATCGGAATTGAGGTTCGCCGGCGCGGTCAGCCCGAATCGCTGAGCAACCAAATCGCTGGGGTCGTTGAACCTTGAGCCGAAGGGGGCGGCTAGGCGACTTGTGCGATTAACGGTTCAAGTCTGGTTGTTTTGAGAAGATCTGACGACCAACGGAAGTGGAGCTTTTCCTTGGCTCGGAAAGCCTTTTGATTGGTGCCACTCTCGCGTTGGGAGAATCGGCCGCTGATGGGCAGCGGAGGTGGCGTTCGGAATCTGGCCACAGATACGCACGGATTGACTCGGATCGGGCGTGGAAAAATGGTGCTGCGCGGGTCGGAATTCTGGGGAAATCGGCAGCTTCTTGAGCAGGAGCTCGCTGAGGAAACGGACAGTGGGGAGGCAATGGGTTCGGAAGAACGCGTGCTTTTCTTTCTCTGTCGCCTCGGTTACCTCCTGCCCCTTGTTTTGATTGCGGTCAAGCCGCACCGGGAGCTTTGTGGAGACGCTCGAAACTTCATCATGTGGCCCTTTGTGCCTGGGGCTTTGGGCTTGAGACCGTCGGAACTTTAAGTGGCGGCCAACCGTTCAAAACTCTGTCGAATTTACGGACTCGGAACTCATGCACCGTCACCAATTGTTCCGAAGGTACTCAGCGAATCCAATTGAGTTCGCGATCGAAAACGCAGGGCTGTCTGAGTTCGTCCTTCGCACTTTTTCATAACCCCGCGATGCGAAGGCTGTTTTTTTGGGAATCGTCGACGCTTGCCTCGAACATGGCAGATCAGAAATCACCACAAACGCGAGTAAAATCAATTTCTGCGAAAGTCGTACCAAGCCGTCGTCAGAAAAACGCTCGACTGGCGCGAACTTTTCGTAGTGCGGGATCAGCCGCCGAATCGTTTTTTGATCTCTTCCTTGACCGCTTCAACGGTTGCGGGCAGATGAGTCGCGGGGTTGGCCATGTCGCTGACGATGCCTGGCAGTTTCGATTCGTGATATCCGACCTTGAAGTCGGTGAACTTCAACCCGTGGGCGGTGCTGACAACGACGGTGCGATCTTCCTTTTTGATCTGACCTTGAGCGACCAGCTTTTTCAGGACTGCCAGCGCGACTCCGGTGTGGGGGCAGGTGAACATGCCGGTTAAATCCGCTTGAGCTGAGGCTTCTGCCAATTCCTGTTCGGATGCTTGTTCGACGAGGCCGTTCGATTCTTTGACGGCGGCAACCGCTTTGGCGTAGCTGACCGGATCACCGATTCGAATCGCATTGGCCAGCGTATCCTGCGCCGTGACGGAAACCTTTTTCTTGAACTGATCTTTGAACGACTGGAAGAACGGGTTGGCCGTTTCAGCTTGCGCGGCCACCAGTCGAGGCATCTTGTTCACGACGCCTAGGTCCATCATCAGCCTGAACCCTTTATGCAAGGCGCTGATGTTGCCGAGGTTGCCGACCGGGATGATGATCCAGTCAGGGACTTCCCAATCAAACTGGCGACAGATTTCCATGCCGACCGTTTTTTGTCCTTCGATGCGAAGGCTATTCATGCTGTTGGCCAGGTAGATGGATTGATCGCTGGTGACTTCTTGAACGATCTTCATGCAGCCGTCGAAGTCCGTGTCCAACGCCAACACATGGGCACCGTTGGCAACCGGTTGGATCAGCTGGGCCGTGCTGACTTTGCCCGCCGGCAGAAAGATGACCGCTGGGATTCCCGCGTACGCAGCGTAAGCCGCTAACGCCGCGCTGGTGTCACCGGTGCTGGCACACGCGACCGCTTTGACAGGGCTGCCGTCCGCCATCATCTGTTTGACGACGCTGACCAGGACGGTCATGCCAAGATCTTTGAAGCTGCCGGTGTGGCTGTTGCCGCAAAGTTTGATCCACAGGTCGGGCACGCCCAGTTGTTTGCCAAGCCGATCGGCCCAGAACAAGTTCGTGTTGCCCTCGCACATGCTAACCACGTTTTCGTTCCGCAGGCTGGGCACCACCCACTCTTTCATCGACCAGACGCCACTGCCATACGGCCAGACGGTGGTGCTGGCTCGGCTGGCAAACAGCTGTTTCCATTGGTACGCGTTACGCTCTTCCAACGGCTGACGTGGGTGATAAACTTCCAGCAGCCCGTCACAGTTGGGGCAGCGATACATCACGTCGTAGATCGAGTACTCGCCATCACAACCATTGAAGCAGCGAAAGTGGACCTGTTGATTTTCTGTGGCGGTGGCAGCGGAAGACATTTTAGTTGACATGGTTTCGGTTTCGCGCCGAATGGGAATCGAACGCCTGATGACGGTTAAAAGACAAGTGTACGATGATACTAAACGCTCGTCGCCAGCGGCAAACGCAATCCATCCCAATTCCATATTTGCAGCGAAAACCTTGAATCGTACAGGCTGCACGGTGCGTTTCCGACCTTGGCGATCTTTCTGTTTTGGCGGGTGAAATGCGAAGAAAAACGAATTACCGGTCGAAAACGTGTCTTGGATCGAGCGTCTGATGTCCGAAGATTGCGAAATTACCGCTTGGCACGAGGCTGGACACGCGATGATGGCCATCCTGCGGGGCGGCTATCTGGAGCGAGTCACGTTGGAACCGCCGTTCGATGACGGCCCTGCCCGCTACGGCGACACGGTGACTCGTTGGACAGGGCTTGATGCGACCGAGTTGGCGATGGCCGAGATCCACGTCAGTTTGGCGGGGCCAGTCGTCGAAATGATTTACACTGGGGATCGAGTCGCCATCGCGTCGGTGCCCGAATGGAGGGCCGATTGGGACCGAGCGACGCTTAACGCGACCGCAGGCAGCCGTAATGCCGCGTCGGCCGATCGGCTGCTTCGTCAGACGGTGAGCGCGATTTTCGATTTGTTTGACGACCGCAACCGGTGGGCAGCCGTTAGCTCGATCGCGGACGACCTGCTGGCGTTCGAAACGCTTGAACACGATCAAGTTGCAGCCACCGTTGCCTTTTGGCAGCGGCGGTGAGTTTTTGCTGGCCAACCCGATACACTGGAAGAATATCGCGAGATTCGTGTTCAATCGCTTATTCAATCGTGCTTCGTGCTTGTATTATTCCGAAGAACCTCACCGGGCCAAAGTCAAATCTATGAATGTAAAACAAGACGACGCGGACCCTGAGGTTTTGGCGTCCACTCGGTACCTTGAACTGGTGCAGCGTGGTCATTGGTCGTTCGCGCGAAGGCCCAACAGTCGTGGCGCCGTCGCGATTGTGGCGGTGAACTGCGAGCGGAAGTTGTTGCTGGTCGAGCAGTTTCGTGTTCCGGTTGATGGACCGGTGATCGAGTTGCCGGCCGGGCTGGCAGGAGACACCGGTGATCCAGACGAACCACTCCAGATCGCTGCGGAGCGTGAGCTACTAGAGGAAACGGGTTACCGGGCGGAGTCATGGACCGAGTTGGCAACGGTGACTTCTTCCGCAGGGATGACCAACGAACAAGTTACGATTTTTCGGGCGAAGGGGTTGCAAAAGGAATCGGCGGGTGGAGGCGTCGACGGTGAACAAATCACCGTTCATGAAATCCTGCTTGACGAACTTGAGAACTGGCTGCGCGAGCGAGCGGTCAGTGGGAGCATGATTGACGGCCGAGTCTATGCCGCGATTCATTGGGCGAACACATAGCGGCGCGCTCCGTCCGACCCGATACCCAAGCTGGGGCTTTCCGATTCAAAGGGATGCGGACGGAGCGTTACCGTCCCGTGTTCGTACACGTTGGTCGGGAGGGCGCGGCTCCGCCCAAGCTGGATCCGATAACAAGCGCAAACCAGTGATCGGGGCGGACGGAGCGTTTTGCAAATGGGACGGACGGAGCCTTCCCCTCCCTGTGACGGCACATTCTCACGTTACTTGCAATCATTCTGCCAGAAAATTTCTGGGCGAGTGCTTACAATGCCGTCATGCGTTTTTCTGCTCCCAAACTGATCGATTGCATCCATGACGAGCGAGGTGTGGACTGTCCGACGGAGCTGTTTATTGTCGAGGGTGATTCAGCGGCCAGTACGATCAACCGAGTCCGTGATGCGTCCTTTCAGGCGATCCTGCCAATGCAGGGAAAACCTATGAATGCGGTCAAGGCAAGTCTGAAGGATTTGAAACAGAATCTTCAATTCGCGGCGCTGCTGGAGTCGCTGGGCATTGATCTGGCAAATCAGAATCGTGAAGAAGATATTCGGTACGAGAAAATTATCTTGTTGTTCGATCCGGATGCCGACGGGATTCACGCTCGCACGCTGATGCTGTTGTTCTTTCATCGTTGGATGCGTTGGTGGTTGGACGCTGGCCGTATCTTCGATGCGCATGCTCCACAGTGGGAGATCATTTCGCCGGCCCTACCTGAACCGGCTTATGCCGCGACGCCCGATCACTTGCAACGCGTCCGGCAGCACTTGGGTGAACAAGGCGTTACCGAAATCAAGACGCGACGGTTTCGTGGACTTGGAAGCATTGACGGTCAGATTCTGAAGGACCGCTGTGTCGATCCAAAGTCGCGAGCACTAACCACGCTGACGGCTGAGCACGCTCAGATGGCGATGGAAGTCTTCCGTGATCTGCGATCGGTTGGGCGCGGGGCGGCGCAAAATGGGATGGAGTGAGCACTCACCGAGAGGTAAATGACCGATTTGAGTACTCGAAACCCACCTGTTTCGTCGCTTAATCTTCTTGCAAATCCGCAGGTTATTGTTTCGCGAGTGCTAAGTTCTTGAACCGGGAGGCAACGGGAAGAGCAGAGAAGTCGCTCGATTTCGTTTCTTCTGCATTGTTTCCTCTGTTTTGCCCTCTTTCCTGTGTCATGTTCCATTTTGTTGGGGTTGGGTGCCACTCAGTCGAGAGATTTTTGCCTTTCCCGACCGATCTACAAAACCGATTTGCTTCGTTGGGACAAGTTTGGGCGCGAGCCGTATAATCTCGGTCCCCGAATTACCACATTCGCATCCACATTCACTTCGATACTTTACTTCACAGGATTGCCTCGATGGCACGAGTTGTCTTAGCCATGTCGGGCGGCGTTGATTCCAGCGTCGCTGCTCACTTGCTCCAGGAACAAGGGCACGAAGTGATTGGTGTGTTCATGCGGCATGGCGAAAAATCGGTTTCCGCATGTGCGATTGATGGGCAGGCCAATTCGTCGCCTCTGCTGCCAGTGTTAAATAACCGAGCCGACCACAAGCAGGGCTGTTGCAGTGCATCGGATGCGGAGGACGGTCGCCGCGTTGCCGAGAAGCTGAGCATTCCGTTTTATGCGTTGAACTTGGAGGAAGAGTTTCGCGGCATCATTGATTACTTTGTGGACGAGTACACTGTTGGTCGGACGCCCAATCCGTGTGTGATGTGCAACAACAAAATCAAGTTTGGCAAACTGTTTGACTACGCGGACAGCGTTGGAGCGGAGTTTCTGGCGACAGGCCATTACGCTCAATTGATTCGCGATGATTCGAACGAGAAGTGCGAAGTGAACGATCGACCTCGTTTGATTCGTGGTGTCGATGAAGGTAAAGACCAGTCCTATGTTTTATTTGGCATCCAGCCGAAGTTTCTCGATCGGATGTTGCTTCCCGTCGGGCAGTACGACAAAACGTTCATTCGAAAGATTGCCGGGCAGCTGGGACTGAACGTGGCAGAGAAAAAAGACAGCCAAGAGATCTGCTTTGTGACCTCGGGCAAACACGACGAGTTTGTGCGTCAACGAAGAGGCGATGTGACCAACGAGTCGGGTGGCATCACGGCGGGCAATATTATGACGACTGCCGGGAAGGTTGTCGGGCAACATCCGGGTATCGAGGGCTTTACGATTGGTCAGCGGCGCGGGTTGGGTGTGGCAATGGGCGAGCCGTATTTCGTGGTGCGGATCGAACGTGAAACGAATGACGTGGTGATCGGGCCAATCGATGATCTGGGGCGATCGGACCTGACAGCCAGTGAGACAAATTGGCTGATCGAGCCAACCGCATCCGAGTTTCGCTGCGAGGCTCAGATTCGCTACAACGGTTCGGCGTATCCCGCGAGGGCGACCATTGAGCCCGACCGAAAGCTGACGATCGAATTCGATTCACCTCAAAATGGCGTGGCTCCTGGCCAAGCAGTTGTTTGCTACCAAGGCGATCAAGTGCTGGGCGGCGGCTGGATCGATTAGGGCACGGGCAATCAACCAGTGGCGTAAGCTTCCAGCTTGCGTTCGTGAATTTCGGAAGCTGGAAGCTGGAAGCTGGAAGCTTACGCCACGACGCTTCGTGCGATCGATAGTTTCAGCTTCGTCCACCCGGAAGTTTTGTTGCTCACGCGGGTTATTAACAGGCAAAACCCAACAAGTAAAGCGCCCGGTTCTGCGCAGCTACCCTCTCTAGCCAAACGACGTTATCATGGGCGTTGTTGCCGGGTTATCCATTCGGCATTCAAGACATAAAAGCGCTTGGTCTAAATTTCGGAGAAACTCTGTGAGTGCCATCCCGGTTGCTATGACGAACTTCGTTGAATTTTCTCAGTGGTTACTGATCGCTCAAGCGGAAGCCGATGGCGGCGAGTTTCAATTGAGTGAACTGTGGAGCTACGGCGGCCCGGTCGTGCTGGGCATTGCGTTTATGGTCGCTGCGGCGATTGCGATGGCCTTCATCAAGTACGGCAAGCTGTGGGTTCAGGCGTTCATGTCGAGTGCCAATGTCAGCATGCTCAGTTTGATCGGCATGGAGTTTCGAAAGGTTCGCCCCACGGTGATCGTGACCGCGAAGATCATGGCCAAGCAGGCAGGGCTGGATGTTTCTCGCCGAACCGGGATCACGACCGAAACGCTGGAGGCTCATTACTTGGCTGGCGGCGACGTGATGCGAGTGATCAATGCAATCATTGCGGCTCAGCGGGCCAACATCGATCTGGATTTCGATCGAGCCGCCGCGATCGACTTGGCAGGGCGGGATGTGATGGATGCGGTCAAGACCAGCGTGTATCCGAAAGTGATCGATTGTCCCGATCCACAACGCAGCGGCAAGAATTTCCTGTCTGCCATGTCGAAGGACGGCGTCGAGCTGAAGATTCGTGCTCGTGTGACGGTGCGAACAAACCTAGAGCAACTGATTGGCGGAGCCACCGAGGAAACGATCATTGCGCGAGTGGGCGAAAGTATTATTTCTTCGATCGGTTCAGCCGAACAGCATCAAGACGTGTTGGAGAACCCGCATTTGATTTCGCGTGCGGTCCTTGAGCGCGGTCTGGATGCTCATACGGCGTTCGAAATCGTCTCCATTGACATCGCCGACATCGACGTGGGTGAAAACATTGGCGCTCGATTGCAGGCTGATCAGGCGGAAGCCGACACGCGGGTCGCTCAGGCTGCCGCCGCCAAGCGCCGCGCCGACGCGATCGCGCACGAGCAGGAAATGAAGGCGGATGTTGCCAAGCAGAAGGCGCAGCTGGTGCTCGCCGAAGCCGATGTTCCTCATGCGATGGCCGAAGCCTTCCGTGCTGGCAACATGATGGGAAAAGCGAAATAGCTTGTCCAGTTTTACTTAATGAAATCACTCCGGTCGATGTTTCCGGCGATTGTGTGACCCAAAAACACCGAATTCTAAACTTGAGATCTAACGATGCCTGAGAATAAGACTTCGAAGACCAAGGACTCGAAAACCAAGCATTACTGGTTGATGAAATCCGAGCCGAATTGTTACTCGATTGATGATTTGGCTGCGGAGAAAACCAAGACGACTCATTGGGATGGCGTGCGAAACTATCAGGCTCGTAACTTCATGCGAGACGACATGAAACAGGGGGACGAAGTCCTGTTTTATCATTCCAATGCGAAACCGCCGGGTGTTGCCGGGCTGGCGACGATATCCAAAGAGGCTTATCCGGACTTCACAGCTTTTGATCCGAATGAAAAGCACTTTGATCCGAAGTCCAAACAGGAGTCACCGACTTGGATGATGGTCGATGTGAAATTCAAGAAGAAATTCAAGCGTCTGATTCCGCTTGAAGAGCTCAAGCAGTTGAAATCGCTTGATGGGATGGAGCTGCTGCGAAAGGGATCCCGTCTATCGATCCAGCCGGTTTCGAAAAAGCACTTCGAAACGGTTGTCAAACTGGCTTCGAAATAACCGGCAAACCCGACTGGACCGGTGCGATGGTGATGATCGGTTAATCGGTTCGATCGGTAATTCTACCGAGCGCGTTGCAGGTGGTCTGTGTTTTGCTTGTTGGCACTTGGCCAAGTCATTCTGATTTGACTTTCCGCGATTGCCGGTCCGATCAACCGAACGAATGCGTCATTTATGCCAAGTTTTTTCAAACTGGCGGGCGTAATGGAATTCACGAACGGGTGCTCGCTTCATCCGAATCGCACCTGCGGCAGAAAACGGGACCAAAGATGACTCAACGACACACTCACGGTTTTTGGTTGGCGATTTTGATTTGCCTGCTCAGTTCGACCAGCATTCAGGCCCAGCCTCCTTTTGGTGGTTTGCCCGACACTGCGCCGCCGCCAACCGAGGACACTGGGGACGAAGGCGAAGCAGCAGCGGCGGCGGATGCGGCTCGTGCTCGTCCACCCGCACAAAGGCCGATTCGACCGTTCGCTCGTCCCGACGATGGTGAAGAAGATCCAGATCAGCCAGTCGAACTGAATGTCAAGTACGTAGGCTGGGAGGGTGCCGGCGTTGGTGGCGAGAATGGCCAGGTGAGTGACGAAATTCGTGGGAACTGGATCATGGTTGATTCGAACGGTCGATTCGAAGGTCGAGTCGTCCCGATGGACAACGCTCAACTTGGAAACATGGTCGTGTTCTTGATGAACAAAGGGCGCTTGGTCAAACAAGCTTTCGTTGACGAACAAGGAATGTATGAATTCAAGAGTGTCCGCCAGGGTGCCTATGCTTTGGTTGGTTGGAGCGACGGAGCATTTTTCGCATTCGGGCTGAATATTCTTTCATACACCGAGGATTCGAATCCTCAGATTCCCAACCGCGTCACGACGTTGGCTTTCCAGAACCGAACAACCATCAACACCGACTGGATTCAGTTTTTCGCTCCACAGGTCGGCTATCGGGTCTACGGTCGTTATCCAGAAGGTGAAGGACCGAACGATGCAGAAGCGTTGTACGGATTTGTTGGTTTGGTTGAAAATCAGCCGGATGCTGTTCCTGCGACCTCGATCTCTGGCCACAACGTGGCAAAAACTCCTGACGGCCGTCTGGTGGGACGAGTCCATCAGTTGACATCTGACACAGGACGGCCGGTGGATGTTCGCAGCACCAAAGTCATGTTGTTGCAGAACGACGGAGTCTACGCATCGACGACCACGGACAACCACGGGGTTTTCGAATTTTCAGACGTCGCACCAGGTCGATATGCGCTTGCCGCCGCTGGAACGGATGGAGCCGGGTTGGTCGGAATGAATGTGGTGGATAACAATCAGCCTCTGATGAACGAAGACGGCGAACTGGCCAATGGCGAAGAATTTGACGACAGTCAGTTGTTCGATTTCACGCTGATTCCAGCAGAAACGATGGGCTGGCTGAACCACTACGCAGCCGAGGTCGCGTATCGCCGTGTCTTGCTGTCACCACGTCCGCCAATGAACGACGGCCAATGCAACAATTGCAATGGAGCGGGTTGCAATCAGTGCAATCAAGGCTACCAAGGATTTTGCACATCGCGATCCACCACGTTCCAACAGTGGGCTTCTCAATGTCGAGGCCCTTACTGCAAGGATCAAGCCGGTAAGCCCGACGGCTTTATTCGCAGAGCTGTCGAAGGTTTGGACGATACGTTTGAAAAAGCATTCTATCCGACTAGCAACAGCGGGATTTCGGGCGGATTGAGAGGCGGGGTCGGAGTGGAGTAACGGTCCCATCGTTTTGTGACTTAAAGGTTCGGGCCGAGTGGTAACACAATCCATTGGACGGCAGCAATTGATGTCGTCGTCAAGCCCGAACATTTAGAGGTGACAATGGCACTCGTCCGATCACCTAAAAATTTCCACCACCGCCTTGGGGCATCGCCAGTGCCTCGGTGCCGACTTGGATCAATTCCAGCACGCCATCTTGCAGATCCATACGAACACTGAAGCCGTTCTTGAGCGGCTTCAGTTCGTATTGCAAGCGATCGCGACCACCCTGAGCCAGCCGGTCAGCCATCGTTTGCAGCATGGGCTGATCAGGTTCCATTTGAGCCGCAAGGTTCAGGATGGGAGCGATGTAGATGTTGTACAATCCCAGCGTGGCCGGGGCCTCTTTTGCTTCCGTCCCGTCAATGGCTCGCGTCAGCAAAGCAGTTGGGTCGCTGCCCATGGCAAAATAAGTTTCTTGCTGGCCAACGCCAATGACAATCTGAATCTGTTCGCCGAATGCCTCGACGGCTTCTTCGGTGTCCTGCGGAGTGGCCATCGAGAACGTGTGGAACGTGACATCCCGGTGCGACCCTGAATTAAGGGTCACGGTTCCTAGTTCGCTGAGCTTGCCCTCAAACTTTGCAGCCAAATCTTTGGCCACTTGTTCGAATTTTTTCGGGTCGGTGGTCAGGAATCCACCCGCCATGTTGATATTCCCTTTGGCCAACTCAACGACAAAGCCCGCATCCGCGACACCGTCTTCCATCGTTTCCAGCAACGCGGCTGAAAGATCGGAAAATACTTTTTCAAGACCAGCGATTTCGTCGGTGGTTACATCGGCTTCTTCGTTGATCGCCTTCAAGATGGTATCAATGCCGGTTTCCGACAGTTGTGTGTACTGATCGATATCTTCCTGAATCAAATTGGTTCGACTGAGTGCCGTGAACGCGGCACCCGGAATCGCGAAACCTGCGAAGCGACTTTTGTCGGGAGTCATATTCGCGGCGGCTCGTTTGGCAAGTGTCGAATCCTCGGTCCCAATAATCTCGATCTCGCCGGAGAGCGTTTTATTTTCCTCATCGATTACCATACCAATCGCCAGTTGGTCGGTCCCCTGAATCAGATCCTCGATTTGTTTCATGTTCATTTCGTAGGATTTTTGCTGTAACTGGGTTTGAGCCGAATTCTCTTCGTCGGCTTCCAGTTCGTCCAACTGCTGTTCGTACGCGTCACGAATCGTGGATATTGCCTTGTCCCGCAGCGATTTAGGAATTTGCTGCCCGAACAATCGAGCCGCCAAATTGAACCGCGTTGGCAGATCACCTAACAGAGAAGCCGGAGGAACGTCCGGGATTCGCTCGAACATTTCTGCCTTGTCGGTGATAAACGCGTGGTTGCCGACCAGCTTGACCAGAATTTCTTGCTCGTTGTCGGTAACGATAGTCGTGTAGTCGTCGCCTTCATCGACTTCGGCAAAACCAGCCAGTGTGTCCAGCAGGTCGTCCAGCTCTTCCACTGGCAGGAAACCTAATGCGGATGGCTGCTCGGCTCCTTCGTCCATGTAAAGTAGCACGCCACTGGGCCGAGTCTGATCGATCCCTTTTAGGAAGTGCGTGATCTGCGTCTGGACCATGAACTTCATCTGCCCGAATCCGGAAGCGTCGACTAGGTAATCGATGTCACCCAGAGTGTCTTCAAGATTGGTAATCGAGATCACGGCTGCTGGTTTGGGCAAACTCTGAGCCGCAGCCGATTGGCAGGTCAAGGTACTCAAAGCCAGACAAGCAGTAGCGATAGCTGATGTGAGCGTAATGCAAACGTTCTTCACAACGAATCTCCATTGAAGGGGTGCAAGACCAGAGAGCATTCAAGGTTTTGATCCGCTCTGATCCCGCATTCTTTTATTTTTTGAATCTATTGAAGCGTCTTATCTGTATCGAAACGTCTTAGACGGCTCAGGTACGTGAACTGATACAAGTGTGAATTGATAAAAGCGTGAACCGAGATCAGCAACGCGGCGGACAACGCTGGCGACTGGATCGACTGAGTATCGGATACCAACAAGGTCGCACGAGCCCGCAGAACTTTAACAATTTCCGCACGAGTTTAACATGATCGATCATGATTCGCACCGCCGGGCGCAACCTTGCCACCAAATTCCGATAAAGTCAGCTTGATTGCATGGAACGGAATTAAGCGATCCGTCATGACGAAGGCGCAAGGATATCCCGAGTCACCCGTATCTTGAAAACATTTGAGGTTGAAAAGCAGCCTTTGCTCGGAAGCCCAACGATGGTGCCGACCAGCGAGAACGGCCAGTGTTGAGCGATGGCGGTGATTATCGTTCTCGAAAGACGATACGACCTTTCGTCAGGTCGTAAGGCGACAGTTCGACGCGGACTTTGTCTCCCGGTACGATACGAATAAAGTGCCGGCGCATACGGCCTGACACGTGAGCAAGAACCTCATTGCCGGTCTCCAGCTCAACGCGGAAGCGGGTGTTAGCGAGCGCTTGCGTGACGGTGCCGTCAACTTCAAATGATTCTTCTTTAGGCATAAACCCCTCTGTGGCGACCGAAATTAATTCGGTCGTCGGTCAAAATAGTGATTAATTGGGTGGTATCTTAGACAATTAGGTTGCCTAAAGTCCAGTGTCAGCTGCCTGCCAATGCCTGATTTTACGACTGCTTTACGCCAGCTTAGCAGGATTTCGGCTTGTTGAGGGGTAAGCCAGTCGATTATGATCCGGGACTACGCTCAGCCAACGGAAATCGTCGGCAGGGCTTTTTCTGTCGATCGATGGTCTTCCGGGCGGAAGACGAGTTAAAACATACCTGTCAGTCAGCTGATATCCCGTTGTATCGGTACGCTTTACAGTAGATTTCATTCCGCCCCTTGCCCTACAGGGCCGCCCAAGATTCGACTTCACCAAAATTACATTTCAGGAGAGTGTCCGCGTGGGAACGAAAAAGACTGGCAAAGGTCGTCGAAAAGTTGGTAGGAAAAAGCGACGGATGCGTGCGAAAATTCGACATCGCAAGAAGTAAGCCTGACTTGGCACTGTGTTGAGCCAACCTGTTTGAAACAAGGGTTTCTCCAATGAATACGCAAGCAGTTGCCGACCGCCTGGTTCAGCTTTGCCGAGAAGGCAAAAACATGGAAGCCATCGAGGAACTTTATGCCGACGATGTCGTCAGCACCGAAGCCGACGGCGCCGCTGATCCGGTGACTCACGGTAAGGAAGCCGTTGCAAAAAAAAGTAGCGACTGGTTGGCCAATGTGCAAGAGTTTCATGGCGGCGGAGTCTCTGACCCAATCGTGGCCGGAGATTATTTTTCCTGCCGCATGGACTTTGATGTCACGTTCAAAGAACGCGAACGAATGCAGATGGAGGAAATCTGTGTCTTCCGAGTCTCAGGCGGAAAAATCACGTTTGAGCAGTTCTTCTACAACTTGCCCGGCTGATTGGCTAGGCTTGCAGGCGGGCTGATTGCCGGTGTCGGAACGTCTTCAGCTGAGTCGTTGTTTCTGCTGCGGTCGCGCTTCATTCTGTTCGTCAGCCGACAACGTTCCTAGGATTCTTCCTGCAGCTGCCATCCCGCTAAGGAAAGCCCCTTCAACGCGCGGCCCGCCCAACCAATCGCCGCAGCAACCGATACTCCTGTCATCACTGAATAATGTCCGTTCCGTTGCGGGATCGACGGGAATTGCGTGCCTCCAGCGATGAGCCTGCAAATGATTGGGTGATTGACTCGACAAGCCCGAGACACGCCAGAACTCGGCCAGCATTTCGGCTGCGATCTCATCCGCGTCGCGTTCGAGATTTTCAAGGCTCCATTGAGCCGTTGCGTGCAGCACCAGTGATTCACCGTGCTCCGTATCCCGCTGAGGCTTCGAACTATCTCGCGAGATCCAGCCGAGCAAAGATTCGTGGACAAAAGCGCCGGCCCAAGACGGACTCGCATCCAATGGCTTTCCTAGCCGGATCATCGTGGCCCACGACGGATTCATTTTGATGTGCTTGATTGCTTGGAGC
Source organism: uncultured Pirellulaceae bacterium (assembly GCA_937928215.1). GTDB lineage: Bacteria > Planctomycetota > Planctomycetia > Pirellulales > Pirellulaceae > Mariniblastus. The sequence goes on from CALFWL010000080.1 coordinate 21,046, forward strand.
ATCGCGTCGCAGTGCTCCGTATTGAGCGTCGCCAACAAAGCGGATGCTTGTGGAGCGGGAATCGAAACAATCACGTGATCAAACGGTCCGTAAAGATTGTCGTCCGCATCTTGAAGATACAGTTGGTCACGCAGATCGCGGCTGATGTTCCTGATCGTCGTGCGAAAGTTGATCTCCATCCCGCTTGCCAGATGTTCGACGACCGATCGCATGCCCGGCGTGCCCACGAAACGCTCGACCGAGTCAGATTTTTGCTCGAGCACTCCGTTCTTCATCACCACGATGGAGCCTGCCACCTCAGGCCATTTCGCCACAACTCCCTGCTGTCGCCATGAATTTACATGACGAGCGAATCGTTGGTCTCGAGCCGTGAAGTACTGGGCCCCGTGGTCGAAAACTGGTTGTCCTTCGCGACGACGAGTCGCCATCCGCCCACCCGCATGGCGGCTCTTTTCGAAAATGTTGACCTTCACGCCGTGGTCCAACAAAGTGCGAGCCGCGATCGTGCCGGACATGCCCGCGCCGATGATGGCGACTCGTGGGTTGGGCGAAAACCGAGGCGTGGTGGCTTTGGTGGTGTATTTTTGAGTGTCGAGGCGTTGCGCATGTTGCTCCGCCGGTCGCGGTCGAACGGTGCCCAGGATCGGTCGCTCGGGTTCGAAGGGTCGATCGAATTGCCCCAGACACCATAGCAATCCTCCATAGGAAGCCGGGTCGCGACCATCGAGTGCATAGCGATGATTCAAGTCGATCATCATGTGCAACGCGTTTTCCGGATCGGCTGTCCAGTTGAGAATCGCCTTCCCCCAAGTCATCCGCACATTGTTGTGCAGTTCGCCCTGCATCAGCAACGATCGCTGGGCCGCATTCCAAAGTTCGTCGTCGGTTTGGGCTCGAGCGAGCTGTTCCCACGAATAGATGTTCGATCGCGGATCGTTTTGATGAGCCTTCAAAGTCTGCTGAGCCCACTGCGAAATCGCTGACCATTGGTCGTGGTCCTCACGGTGAAAGCAGAAATGGTGCGCCAGCTCTCGCCAAGTCAGCAATTCGTCCAGAAACTTTTCGCTGCCGGGGCCTTCAAAGGCGGCTGCTTCCCGAGCAATCCGCATCGGTGACACCATCCCATCGTGCAAATAGGGCGACATGCGACTGACTCCGTCGATCAACGCATTGTTTCGCTTTGATGCGTAGCCGCTCAAGCCGGACTGCTTGAAACTTTCCCAGCGTTGGTAGCCGGCCTCGCTTCCGCCGACGGTATCGACCACCGGTGCGACGGAGTGATCAATTTCGCATTGTGCGACCAGTTCGTTAACGGATTCGATTTCGAAATCAATTGGTTGAAAGGGTAACTTGGAAAGATCAAAGCGTTGGGCGTTGAGTTTCTGTTCAGGCCATGCCCTGTGCACTCGATCGGAATACAGGAGTTTGGTGGCCTTGCGAAACTCGAACGCGCGGGTGAACGGTTTGTCCGTCAGTTGCATCGGTACCACGCAAGCCGTGTCGACGCACACGATGGCGGTTTTCGTCTGAGCTCGTAGCGCTTTCAAGAATCTTCGAGGCGGGTCGACGGGCATGTCTTCCGTTACGACCAACACGGCTCGGTCCGCCAGATCGACCAAGTGCTTGGCATCGTCTTGGGGCGTTGCCAGATGAAAGGCGTAGCTGATGTTTACGCCGGAGAGTTGACACTGCACATCTGCGGCGCCTTGCAGCATGAAGGTGTGGTGTCGATCCGACGCGTATTGGTAATGTTGGGACAGGCCATGATAAACCAACAATGGCAGGTTTAACCGATTGGCCAAAGAGGCTGCGACATCAATCGCAGGGTTTTCTTCGGATCGAATCGCGGTCCTCATCCAGTACAGGACCATTTCTCTGGCAGAACTCACGTGATCTGAAACCGCGCGGGTTCGTTCACGCAGATGTTCGGGCAGTTGGTCAAGCAGGCGGTCAATTGAAAGCTCAGACATGTTGCCGGAACCGTTTTACTGACGCTCAAGTAACGGCGTGATCCTGTCTGGCTTTGCTCAGGGAGCCACGACGGGCAACTCAATCGTCAACGGCGGTGGTGGAATGATCGCTTGAGAGTCCAGCTGAAACGTGACCTTGGCTACGCCGGACACCACACCTGAAGGGGCTCGAACCGAGCCCGAAAATAGGCCGCCTCAGCAAAACTGATCGAGGTCATAACGTTTGGTGATGGTTTTATCGGATTGAGTGGGGAATTCGATCGATGCTGTTGGGACCAGCGTGCCGGGAGCGGTGGTCGTCGTGTTGCTGCAAAACGTCTTTTCCGTCTGAATCTTGCATCTGACTCGCGGTGTTGAGATCGCCAATCGCAGGTCAACGCGAGGTCCGTCTGGCCCGGGCAACGCCAAACCATCGTCAAAGAATTCAAACGACAGTGGTCCGTCAAAATGCGCCCAACCGTGTTCTGCTGCCTGTGGGCGGACTGTGATCATTCCCGTCTGTTGGAACTTGATGGACTCTGGCTGATCGGGCTGGTGAACGTTCACGTTCAGAATGATGTGTTGCGGCATGGTTTCCGAAACGCTGTCGAGGCTCAATCCAACAACGGCTTTGGTCAGGCGATAGCGCGATCGACCGTCGGAGGATACCACTTGGAAAGTGTTGCCGCTGCTATTGAATTTTTCTGTTGGTTCGGGAAGTTTGTTGTTGTTGGCGTCAAAGAAAACATCGCGTCCGACAACGATAAAGTGAGCCAGGTTATCCGTGATCGGTTCTGCATCCGCGTCAGATCGACCTGGCGTAGAAGACGTGGGTGTTTTTTGATTGGATTGGGTGCCAAACACGGCATGACCATACAAAGGCTTTGGCCGCTGATTGAACGCCTGAGCGGCGAAGATGATTCCGGCGGCCACGAGTATGGCTATCAGAATGGAGAGTCGATTCGAAATCATTGGTCGCCAGTTCGTTCTGACAGTTTGTATCGAGACGCCGTCGTGACGCATTCTGTACCAATTATCGTTGAACCAGGCTCAGAGAACTGCGAGACGGCAAACGAAACGCAGAAAATTCGCACGAATTTATTCATGAGCGTGTGATAAATAAGTGTCGCCTTTCGATCCGCGAAAGTCACGTAAAATGTCGCTTTTGAGGAGGAAAAGGCGGTTTTAATGAACGCTCGGTCCTAAGTTGCTGTCAGAACGAGTCATGGCAAGTGGCTGGCCGAGCCCTGTTGTCGGCCTTCGTATAAATCCAGGTATCGGTGCACCATGACGTCGAGGGGAAAGTTTTGTTCTGCGAACGATTGTCCCTGAAGGCATAGCTGGTTGGCGGATTCGACCTGTTCGATCAAGTACTTGGTCCATCGAGCGAATTCATCGCGGGCTCCGAAATTGACCGCGAACCCCGTTTCCTGATGTCGAATCAGATCACTCGTCCCGCTTCCCAGCACGGAAATCGCGGGCGTGCTGGCCGCCATCGAGTGCAACATTGGCGAAGCGAGGGGCGTGATCAAGTTGGCGTTCCAGTAAACATCCGAGCCTAAAAACAGGTCGGCAGCGGTCAGTTTTTCGGGCGGCGAATCGAGAATGTGGACGTGGCTTGCTGCTTCGGTTTGCGATGCGAATTTTCTCAGACGAGTCTTTTGATTGCCTCGGCCAACGATCAACAGATGGAAATCGTCACAGATACAGGTTAGCAGGTCCGTCGCCCACACGAGATCCTTCAAACGGAATCGTGGCTGTAGCGGCGCGAAGGTGGTGGCAAGGTAAATTGATTCGGGCAAACCAAGATAGTCGGTGAGATTGCGTTTCGCGTCGCTTCGACTGGACTTCTGATCGAGTGAAACGGCTGGTGGTATCAAAACGATTTGTTCTTCCGGGCAACCAGCATCGGTCAGGTGTTCGATCAGGCTCCGGTGCGGCACCACGACCGGACCTTTCCAAGTAGTGATACGATTTCTGAGCATCTGCCTGAAGTGGCTTAGCGGCATGGTCGGACTGGAGATTGTTTCCACGCGGTGAATGGACGGAAAGTTCTGGCTGGCCCAGGCGATCTCCAATCGAGCATTGGCGTCCCATGAGTGAACGATGTCGGGCCGTAGCGATTTCAACAGTTCACCAATGGATCCCGCGAGGGCAACCGCATGATGAGGCGCCCTGCGTCGCTTCTGCGCTGGCCCGATTCCCAGCGAGTGAATGGTCACGTTGCTGATGCTGGTAGGCGAGCCGACGGGATCGCAGATCGCAGCGACATGCACGTCAAAGTGTTCACCGGCCAAGCCAGCGCTTAGTAAGCGTAGCTGCGACGAGTCCGATGGCAGTTGCAATGAGGGCGCGATGAATAGAAGGCGACGTTTCACGATGGCAGATCAAAAGTTGGGGCGATGGAACATCATGTTCGACATCGTGATGTTCGGTAGGTTGATGCTGCCTATTCTACTGCGGAAAGCGACCGTTCCGCACCGGTGTAGAACGGTTTCAGGAAGCTCGACAGAATCTTTTGCGATTCGAATCGATTTTTGTTTGCATGGTACCCCGCGGTGCCGAGCCTTTGTCGGAGTTCCGGCTGCGAAAGTGCCTCGATCAGCGTATCCGCAATATGGTCGGTTTGTTGCGAATCGGCGATCAGCCCGGTCCGGTCATGTTGAATCAGGCCTTCGTGTTGGCTTTCGGGGCCAGCCAAGCAGCAGATGCCGGAAAGGAGTGCCTCGCCCAAGCGACTGTCGTATCCCGCGTGGCGTAGCGGGTGGACGTACAGATCTGCTGCCAGCAGAACTTCCGACAGGTCGTCGAAAAAGCCGGGCATGATCACCGAATAGACTAGGTCCAGTTCGTTGATTTCATCCCAAACCGTCTTGCCTGACGGTCCGTCGCCCAGAATCCACAGCCGAGCTTTCGGAAATTGGTGCAGGACCGACGGCCACGCTCGGACCAGATCCAGGACACCTGTGTCTCGGTACAGCGGAGCGGCACAAACGACCAGCGGTTGATCCGTTTCGATCGAGAGAACCGGGTGAGCATCACTGAGAGCGTTACGTGCTGCGTTTTGCTTGGCAAGAGTTCGCTGGTCTGGATGGGAGGCATTGATCAGTTCTGGAACGACTTGAATTTTGTGGCCGCAGCTTAAGTTTCGACGTTCAAGTTCATCTCCTGTCTTTCGGCAATCAACCAGAATCGATGAAGCCATCTCAAAAACCTGGGCCTGTCTGGACGCGGTGTTTGTTCGTGAACGATCCGGCTCTAGAGATTGACCGTCCATCCGCACGACCAATGGTATTCGGTCGGAGAACGCTCTGGCCGCCGTCCACGTTTCGTCATCGGCTCCGAAAGCCAAGACTCCATCCGGCTGAAAGTCGACGATGTGCCGCGACAACGGCCGAATGGCTCGAAGGGACGACCACGGACTCGACGCAGATTTTGGCAGGCGTCTGACGGGGACTTCGCCAAAGTGAAGGTTGGTAGGCCACGTCTTTTGCCAGCAGACTGTAAAGATCTCAACCGTGTGCCCTGCTGCGTCGATCGCTTGAGCCAGTCTGCCGATCGCCAGTTCGGTGGGGCCAGAAACCGGCCAGAATCGCCGGGCAATGATCGCCAACCGTTTCGGTTTCCGGCCAGATTCTTTTGGTGCTGGTGCTGGCTCGATTTCCATGATCTTGATGGCAAGGGTGAATCAGCTGGGCAGGTCTGCGGGGTCGAGGCAGGCCAGATAAGGCAGGTTTCGGTATTCGTCATTGTAATCCAGTCCGTAACCCACGACGAACTCATCCGGGATATCAAACGCGATGAAGTCGGGCTTCCAATCCACTTTCTGGCATCCGGTCTTCAGCAGCAGTACGGCAGACTTCAGGCTGGCAGGGCCAAGATCGTTCATCAGCTGAGTCACTTCAGCCAGCGTATGGCCGGTGTCGAAAATGTCATCGATCAGCAACACATCGCGCCCGGTGATGTCGAGCATCATTTCTGAATTGATCGTTAGGCGTCCTCGTTCGGAGCCTTGGTAGCTGCTGGTCTGGACAACGCCGACTCGCATGGGCATCTGAAGTTTTCGGATCAAGTCAGCCATCAACACGACGCTGCCGGTCAACACGCCGACGATTGTCAGCGGAGTGTCTCCGTAGGCTTCGTTGATTTGCCGAGCCAAGTCTTCGACCCCGGCGTTAAGCTGCTGTTCATCAAGTAAAGTTTTCACGGCACTTTCAGATGGCGGAGGCGTCAATTGGGCTGATCGGACGAGGAGATTTCAGCTTGGTCTAAATTTCAGCTTGGTTTAATTAAGTTACGGTTTGCCTAGAGTTAATCTTTGTGGCGTTGGTTTTTGTGGCACGAGCTTGTTCGATCGTGCGTCATCTGGATCGCTCGAAGCAGGCCGCGAGCTTTATTCAAAGTCTCCTCGTATTCGCTGGAAGGATCACTATCAGCGACGATGCCCGCTCCGGCTTGAACGAATGCCGTATCGCCTTTGATGACCATGGTTCGCAATGCGATGCAGGTGTCCATGTTGCCCGAGTAATCGATGTAGCCGACCGCCCCTGCGTACGGGCCTCGTCGATGCGGCTCAAATTCGTCAATGATTTCCATCGCTCGAACTTTGGGCGCGCCCGATACGGTTCCGGCGGGTAAGCTGGCCATCAAGGCATCGAAGGCGTCTGTGTCTTTGCGAAGTTGTCCGGTGACGGTGGATGAAATGTGCATCACGTGGCTGTAGCGTTCGACGATCATGACATCGGGAATCTTGATTGAACCATACTGGGCGACTCGACCGACATCGTTGCGGCCTAGGTCGACCAGCATCACATGTTCGGCTCGTTCTTTTTCGTCGGCCAGCAGTTCCGTTTCCAGTGCGTCGTCTTGTTCGGGAGTGGCACCGCGAGGGCGGGTTCCCGCCAGCGGACGGACCGTCATTTCGTTATCGACCACGCGGCACATAATCTCGGGCGAACTGCCAACAAGAGTTGTGTCACCGCTGCGCACGAAGAACATAAACGGGCTGGGGTTCAGGATTCTCAGCGAGCGATAAATCTCGAACGGATCGCAATGAATTTTCAATTGCAATCGTTGGCTGAGTACCACTTGGAAAATGTCGCCTGCTTTGATGTACTCGATACAGTCCAGAACGGCCTGTTCGAATTGCGCTTGGGTGAAGTTCGATTGGTAGCCTTCGGGGTCGCGGTCGGGCAAGGTTGCATCGACGCACGCCGAACCTTCGCTGGGCTGGTTCAACTGTTCGATCAAGTGGTCCAGGCGTTGGCAGGCATCGTGGTAGGCTCGCTCCGGTGAATCATGTTTTTCTGGCCACGCGAGTGCAATCGCGGTGATGGTCTTGGTGATGTGGTCAAATACCAGCATCGAGTCATAGAACGCGAACGACATGTCCGCCAATTCACGGTCGTCCTCGGGGGCGTCGGGGAGTGATTCGACGTATCTCACCACGTCGTAACCTGCGTATCCGATCGCTCCGCCAGTAAACGGCGGCAAGCCAGGCAATTCGGCAACTCGAACGCTACCCATGAATTTGCGTATCACGTCCAAAGGGTTGGGGGATTCGAACTCCTCAGCAGTGGTTTGGCCGTTCTCATTCACTTCGGTGATGGTGACTTGATTGGCAAAAGCGGAGACCTCTTTGGTGGGGCGGGTCGCCAGAAAGCTGAAGCGACCGACGTTATCCCCACCCACAACGCTTTCGAACAGACAGGCTGTCCCTCCGTCATCGATTTTCTGAAACGCGGAAACGGGTGTCAGGGAATCGGAAATCAACCGGCGGAACACGGGGATCGCGTCGTGAGCGTCCGCTAGCTGGCGGAAATGTTTCAGATCGGGAAGAACGGCCATTTAAGTTGACAGGTGATCGGTGGATAGTCGTGAAATACAGCAGAGTAAGTTGCTGGGTGCCGGTGGGCATTGAACCGAAGTGGTTTCCGACAACCTTGTAAGGCGGGATGGGCCAAGATAAAATTCGGCGGACGACCCATCAAATAATCTCGGTCGACCGATCCGAGCGAGAAATCATATCATGAAATGCCAAAAGTGTGAGAAGCCTGCCACGTTTCACATCACCGACCTGACGGGGGACGAATTGCTGGCCCTCCATCTGTGCCCGGACTGCGCGAAAGAGTACTTGCAGACGGAGGACAGCGAGGAACCTACCGCGCCGACGATGACCGGGATGCTCAATCAGCAGTTGAAATTGGAACAGACGGCAGAAGATCTGAAGGCGCTCGACGCGAGGAAATGCCCAATTTGCGGAATTTCGTTCTACGAGTTCCGTCACGCCGGTCGGCTGGGATGCCCGCATGACTACGTTTTCTTCGGGGATGAACTCGATCCGCTGCTGGTAAATGTGCACGGCGAAAGCAAGCACACCGGCAAAGAGCCCAAGCGCGGCGTCCGTGATGCCGAGTCGCAAACGGAGCTCATTCGCCTGCGTCGCGAGATGCGCGAAGTGATTGAACAGGAAGACTATGAGCGTGCAACCGAACTTCGCGATCAGATTCGTACGATCGAAGGCGAGGGGCAGAGTGACCGTTAACAGAGTGGTCGTTAAAGAACGCAGTTTCATTGCTTCGATTGATCCCCGGGAGTCCACATGCTGATCGACGACATGGCGAGCCGCTGCGGAGAGTGGCTGCGCGGGAGCGGTCCGGAATCTGATATCGTGATGAGCAGCCGAATTCGGCTGGCTCGTAACCTAGCCGATTATCCGTTCATCCAGCGTTGCACCGATATCGATCGGGCGAACATCGAATCGACGGTGCGCGAACGGTTGGAGCGTAGCGAGAGCCTGAAAGATCTGACGTTCATCAACGTTGCGGATCTTGAACTGATCGATCGACAGTTTCTGGTGGAACGTCAGCTGATCAGTCGTGAACACGCGAACTCAGACGGTGCTAGAGCGGTCGCGATTGACAGTAATGAACGTTGCAGCCTGATGGTGAATGAAGAAGACCATCTTCGAATTCAGGTCATGAAAAGCGGTTTTGATCTGGAAGGAGCTTGGAAGCAGATCGACAGTTTGGACGATTCGATCGAAGAACAGCTGACCTATGCCTTCAACCCGAACTTGGGCTACCTGACGGCGTGCCCTACCAATGTTGGTACCGGGATGCGAGTCAGCGTACTGGTTCATCTGCCGGCGTTGGTGATTACCAAGCAGATCGAAAAAGTTTTTCGTAGCTTGCAACGAATCAACTTGGTCGTGCGTGGTTTGTACGGCGAGGGGTCGCAGGCGATGGGCGACTTCTACCAAGTCAGTAATCAAGTGACCTTGGGAAAAACCGAGGCTGAGTTGGTTCAGCAGGTGGGGGATGTCGTGCCGGTGGTGATCGACTACGAACGCAAGGCGCGCGATTTCCTGATCAACGAGCAGCAGAACGATTTGTTTGACCGAGTCAGTCGAGCTTATGGCACCTTGCAGAACGCTCGCCAGATCAGCAGCGAGGAAACGATGTTCTTGCTGTCACGAGTCCGAATGGGAATCAACTTAGGGCTGATTGGCGACCTCGAAATCCCCAAAATCAACCAGCTGTTCATTCATACTCAGCCTGCTCATTTGCAAAAGCTGTATCAGTCGACGCTCGATACGGATGAGCGAAACGTCGAGCGTGCCAAATATTTGAAGGGGCAGCTGAAGCTCAGCCGCGAAGGCGATCCTGATCAGAATTGATTAAATATCAGTTTCTCTGCCTGTGGATGGCTTGAATTGTTGGGATTTCACGTGGCCGCGCGGGACTCGATCATGGCACGTGGGTTAGACGGTTGTTAGAGTAAGGGAGCGATTGCGGTCCCTTACGGCGTGCAGGCAATCAGCGTTTGTGACGCAAGAAACCGGACGGTTTCCCTTCGTAACGTTTCCCCTCGATAACTCAACGCGGCAAGATGACCAACACTCCAAATAACGACCTCGATTCGGCAATCGCAACGGCGAAAAAGCAGCTCGATCAGCATACCGTTGAGATTGTTCAGCGACATTTCCACGAATCGACCGGGTGCCCATTCTGGCTGCAGAAGAAGTCGGAACTGAACTTCGATCCGTTGACCGAAGTGAAATGCTATGACGATCTGAAGAAGTTTCCTCTGTTCGAAGACGATTGGCTGCGAGGCGGTCCGGTCGAACGATGGCGGATGAAAGACCACGCTGATCGACCGACTTACGTTTTTGAAACAGGCGGTACGACGGGTGTGCCGAAGAGCCGAGTCGTCGTCGATGATTTTCGCACCGACTACGAAGTCTTCAGTCACACGCTGCCTGACGAGTATTTTCCTCGCGGAGGAAACTGGTTGATGCTGGGGCCGTCTGGGCCAAGGCGTTTGCGGTTGGCGGTCGAACATCTGGCTCAGTATCGCGGCGGAATCAGTTTTTGCATCGACCTTGATCCTCGCTGGGTCGTCAAGCTGATCAAGAAAGGCTGGATGGACCATCTGGAGGAATACAAAAAACACTGCATCGATCAGGCGATCACGATCCTGACGGCCAATCACAACATCAAGTGCATGTTCGGCACGCCCAAGTTGATCGAGTCGCTATGCCTAGAGCTGGAAGAGCGAGACATGACGCTGGCGGAAACGGGTGTGACGGGAATTTTTTCAGGCGGGACGGAATTCACGCCTCAGTGGACTCGGTATTGCGTCGAAGAATTGTTTGGCGGTCCACCAGAAGAGAGTGGCATCTACATGACGCCGACTTATGGCAACACACTGATGGGCCTAGCGTGCAGCAAGCCGGTGACTGCCGAGGAGAAGTACAAGATTTCTTATTACGCGCCGCAGCCACGTGCCGTCACGGAAGTGATGGAGTTTGATGACTCGAATCAGGCGGTCGGTTACGGCGAAACGGGTCGTGTGAAATTGACAACACTGACGCCCGAGTTTTTTGTGCCGGGATTTCTTGAGCGTGACGAAGGCGAACGCGAAAAACCTTTCGACAAATTCCCATGGGACGGTGTCAGCGGCGTGCGTCCGTATCATAAGCTGGCGTCCGCGACGACGGTGGGTGTGTACTAGCGGCGAGCGAAGTGCCTCGGACTGACGAGTGACCAAGAGCCGTTGAGATTTTCTAAGTAATAACCTCACGACGAGAGTAGTGTCACGCAAAGGCGCAAATTTCGCGACGTCCGATGAGAAAGGCTTTGCGTGCTTCGCACCTTTGCGTGATACCATTAATCAAAAATTGGAAGCGGAAACATGTTAGATATTCCTGTCATTCGTTGGGGAAAGCCTTACGAGTCGCTCGAGAAAACGGAAGTCGTCCATTTCAATACGGGGGAGCCGATCGCGTCCGTCAGTGCGGCCAATGGTGGGTTGGTTTCGCGCGATATGCGGAAGGCTCAACAGGCTCGCAATCGGCTGCGGGAATTCTCTTGTGAAGATTTGATTGCCAAGGTTGGCAAAGCGGCGGATTGTTTTGAGAACGATACCCTGACGTTGGGCAATGGAACTCAGTCGCCGGACGAGTTTGTACATCATCAGTCCGCGTCGACGGGCTTGCCCGAACATATGTGTCGCAGCAACATGGCGAAGAATTGCTTTGTTATGCGGAACATGACCGAGATTCTGGACTGCCTGACTCGCGGGTTGGACTTGGGCATTCTTACCAATGGTTACGGAACCGAATCGCGCGGGGTGATCGTTAGTTATCAGGCTCAGACGCCTGTGCTCGGTGCCGTATTGCCCTCGAATTCGCCGGGTGTGCACACGCTTTGGCTGCCCGCGATCCCGTTGCAGATGGGGTTGGTGCTGAAGCCCGGATCGCAGGAGCCATGGACCGCGTATCGCGTTGCAGCGGCGTTCGAAGCGGCAGGAATTCCGCCGGAAGTGATTTCCCTTTATCCGGGCGGCCACGATGTGGGCAGTGCTTTGATGACCAGTTGCGATCGAAGCATGATTTTCGGCAGTCAGAAAACAATCGATCAATACGCGGGCAATCCGGGAGTCCAAGTTCACGGGCCGGGTTTTTCCAAAATTTTTCTGGGTGACGATTGCGTCGACCGTTGGGAAGAATACATCGATGTGATGGCAGAAAGCATTTACATCAATGGTGGTCGCAGTTGCATCAACTGTTCGGGCATCTGGGCATCGCGCCACACCAAAGAGATTGCGCAGGCGCTCGCGGAACGGTTGGGGCCGATTGATGCGTTGCCTCCGGATGATCCGAAGGCCGGTCTGGCCGCGTTTACTGTCCCCGGAATGGGCAAGGCGGTTTGGGATATGATCAAACAAGACCTTGAGGCCGACGGAGTGACAGATTGCACCGCTGAGTACGGTGACCGTGTGGTGGAATTGGAACGCGCTTCCTACCTGCGGCCAGTGATTGCTCATGCGTCCAGCCCCGAGTGTGAGATCGCCAACAAGGAGTTCATGTTCCCCTTCGCAACGGTTGTCGAATGTCCGCAGGCGAAAATGATCAAAGCAGCCGGACCGACGTTGGTGGGAACCGCGATCACTGATGACCCGAATTGGATCGATCAGCTTTTGTCGGCGACTAACATCGACCGTTTGAACGTCGGGCCGGTGCCGACCAACCGATTGAACTGGCTTCAGCCTCACGAAGGGAATATCATTGATTTCCTGTTCCGGTCACGAGCCTACCAGGTCGCCGAGAACAAAGTCGCTGCCATGGCGTAGTTGGATCAGGGCCGTGGCGCGTTGCTTGTTGGCTTCGTGGTCTTGCCTCAAGCCGCAGCGCCAATCATTGGCCGCGTTTTCTTTTAACTCTGTTTCATCCCTGCCGCGTCATGCAACCATTCGATTTTGTCATGCGGACGCGCGTTGTGTCGGGTGAAAACTCACTCGCGCGAATAGGGAGGTTGGCCGCTGAGCTGACAACCGGACGAGTGTTGCTGGTGACCGATCCCGGCATCGTTGCGGCCGGTCACGTCGAGCGGGCTGTTGCGGCGATTCAAGCCGAGAATCTTGAGGTGCATGTATTCGATGGAGCGGCCGAGAACCCGACCACCGAAGATGTTGATCGTGGCGTGCAGATCGCGAAAGAGGTTCAGCCGGATCTATTGATTGGCCTAGGTGGCGGAAGCTCAATGGATTGCGCGAAGGGGATAAATTTTATCCACTGTTGCGGCGGGACGATGCATGACTATGCGGGCGTCGGAAAAGCGACCGCTCCTTTGCTGCCAATGATTGCTGTGCCGACGACTGCGGGAACGGGTAGCGAGCTTCAATCGTTTGCGCTGATTTCTGACGCGAAGACTCATGTGAAGATGGCGTGCGGCGATCCAGCGGCAAGTTGTCGGTTTGCGATTCTAGACCCTTTGTTGACGCTGACTCAGCCACGTAACGTCACCGCGTTGACGGGGATCGATGCGATCTCTCATGCGATCGAGACGATGGTGACCACTCGTCGCAATCCGGTCTCCCGAATGTTTTCAGTCACGTCTTGGAAGTGCCTGGCCAATTATTTCGAAGTCGTCATGAATTCGCCCGATGATGTTGAAGCTCGATCAGCGATGCAACTGGGGGCGGCTTGGGCCGGGCTGGCGATCGAGAATTCGATGTTGGGAGCCAGTCACGCGTTGGCTAATCCGTTGACTGCCAAGTTTGGAATTGCGCATGGCCAAGCGGTCGGATTGATGTTGCCTCATGTGATTCGCTTCAATGGGCGAGATGAAGGTTGCCAGCAAGCTTACGCAGAATTGTTGTCGTACGGAATCGCAGCAGAGAAAGTTTCGAACACCAAGAACGCGGCGGAAACGCTTGCGAAGCGAGTTGCTCATCTGGTCGAGGTTGCCGGAATGAAGCTGAAGCTATCCGATTTGAACGTGACGGAAGAACATTTTTCCGCCATGGCAGCGGATGCGTCAAAGCAGTGGACGGGAACGTTTAACCCTGTGCCAGTCGACGAAAACGACCTGCTGCAACTTTATCGGAACGCCGTGTAGGCTGAGGTGTTAAACTTGAGACGTCAGCAAGAACGAGCAAGTATTCAGAATCTCCCATGACCTTTCGCCGAAAAAACGCATCGAAATTGTTTGGGTTGGCAGCAGTTTTTTTCACCTGCCTAGCCTTCGCGTCTGAAACAACTGCTCAATCGAGCGACGAAGGTTGGCATTGGTTCCGGGGCGATGCAGGATCATCCGGCGTCGCAAAAACAACGCTGCCCGCCGAGCCCGAAGTGATTTGGAAGCACAAGGTGGACAAAGGCTCTTTTGAGAGCACGCCCGTCATTATCGCAGCCGATAAGCGTCCTCCGATGGTGGTCATCGGTGACTTGGACGGTCGGATCATCGCGTTGGACTTCAGGGGAGGGAAGTTGCTGTGGGAACGAGACCTTGGTGAACTTGGTTTCACGGCGGCGGCCGTTTCTCACCAAGGGAGGATCTTCATTGGTGACTTTGATGGTTTCTTTCATTGCCTTGATCTGGATGGCAAACCCATTTGGAAATACCAGGCAGAAGGTGAGGTCATGGGAAGCGCAAACTTCTACAAAGACTTGGTCCTCTTTGGTGCCCAAGACGGATGTTTATATGCGGTGAATCGTGAGACCGGAAAATTGGTTTGGAAATATGAGGCCGATGACCAGATTCAATGCTCCACCACCGTGGTCGACAATCGCGCGTTTCTTGCTGGCTGTGATGGGAAACTACACATCATCGATCTGGATACTGGTAAAGATGTCGCCAAGGTTAATATCGAATCACCAACCGGAACGACCCCTGCCACGATGAAGGATCGAGTCTACTTTGGCACGCAGCAGGGAGCGTTTTTGGCCATCGATTGGAAGCAAGCAAAGATCGATTGGCAACGTGACGATCCGCTGGGCGGGACGACGATCGTCGCGTCGGCGGCCGTGAGCGATCGACAGGTTGTTTACTCGGTCCGAAATCGTCAGGTGATTTCGCTCGATCCCCGCAACGGCAAAGAACGTTGGGTCACGCGGCTGAAAAGTAAGGCGGATGCTTCGCCTGTGATTGTAGGTGACCGAGTGTTGATTGCGACAACCGATGGCCGATTGTTTCTGCTCGATCAGGAAACGGGTGATTCTGTCTGGCAGACGCAGCTCAACGGGTCGATTATTGGCTCGCCCGCCGTGGCATTCGAACGATTAGTCGTTGCGACTGATCGGGGGCTGGTCTATTGTCTAGGTTCATCTAAAAAAGAATAAGCGGCGCGAGAAGCATGGCTGAAAGCTCAAAAACCGAAGTTGGCAGTTACTTCATTTCCAACTACCCCCCGTTTTCTCAATGGACGGGAGATAAATTGGACGATGTCGAACGCGCGCTGTCGCAACCGCCTCGGCCTGACGTGCCGTTAGGTTTGTATCTGCACATTCCGTTCTGCCGGAAGCGTTGCAAGTTCTGCTACTTCAAAGTTTTCACCGATCAAAACGCCAAAGACATTGAAGCGTATGTTTCTGCCCTGTGTCGCGAGATTGAACTGGTCAGCCAGCAACCGGTGATGGGAGACCGGCCGTTTCGTTTCGTGTACTTCGGTGGTGGCACTCCGTCTTTTTTGAGCGTGCGTCAGCTGCGATCGTTGGTCGAGCGCCTTCAGGCGAACATCAATTGGGACAAGGCCGAAGAAGTCACCTTCGAGTGTGAGCCCGGCACGTTGCAAGAAAGCAAGGTTCACGCACTGCGTGAGCTTGGGGTGACTCGGTTGAGCCTCGGGATCGAAAACTTTAGCGATTCGATCCTTGAGGAAAATGGACGGGCTCATCTGACGAAGGAAGTGTACAAAGCGTGGGATTGGATTCAGGCCGCAGACTTTGCCAACGTGAACATCGACTTGATCTCCGGGATGGTCGGAGAAAACTGGGATAACTGGAAACACAACATCCGCGAAACGATCAAGTTGTCGCCCCATAGTGTCACGATCTACCAGATGGAGCTGCCCTTCAACACGGTTTACAGCAAAGATATTCTCGGCGAAAAAATTGAAACGCCTGTCGCCGACTGGGACACCAAACGCGAGTGGCTCAACTACGCCTACGACGAATTGCAATCGGCAGGTTACAAGATCAGCAGTGCTTACACGATGGTCAAGGATCTGAAAGACGACGTCGTCAGTTTCAGCTACCGTGACAATTTATGGCAGGGCTCCGATTTGTTGGCGACCGGTATCGCCAGTTTTGGACATGTTTCGGGGGTTCATTATCAGAACAAACCCGACATGAAACAGTATCAGGCTGACTTGCTGGAAGAAGGGAAACTGCCATTGGGTCGAGCCTTCACTCCGACCGTTCATCAGGCGTTGATCCGTGAGATGATACTTCAGTTAAAGCGAGGATTTCTTGAGGTCGACTATTTTCGTCAAAAATTTGATGCCGACATTGTCGATCACTGGCGCGAAGAATTTCAGGCTCACCAGGCCGACGGAATGTTGACGTTTGATCAGGACCGAGTCGAATTGACTCGTAAAGGATTCCTGCACGCGGACTCACTGCTGCCGGTGTTTTTTGAATCCGAGCATCAGGGTGTACGCTATACGTAAAGTTGACACGGCACCGATCGGCGATTGGGTTTTCGATTTTCAGCCTGCTTGATTTCCACCGACAATGGCTTTGGCCAGATTCACGCAATGCAAACGCTGACCTTCATGATGGGCGAATTCGCGGCGGAGTTTCCTGCTGATATTTGTTATGCGAGAAATCACATGTGGGCTCGCACGATCGATGGGCAGGCCGGTCAGTTTCAATTTGGATTTACCGCGTATGCCGTTCGACTGCTTCAGGACGTGTACTTTCTGGATTGGTTGTTTGATGCACCGGGGGACTTGCGCGATGGGCAGGAGATTGGCACGATTGAGAGCAAGAAAGCGGAAAGCTCGTTGTACTCGCCAGTGGAAGGTCAACTGTTGGCTTTTAACGATGAACTGATGGAAGACCCGTCTGCGATTAACGTCGATAAATACGGTGACGGGTGGCTGTTTACGATGAAATGCAGCGGTTCGCCGGACTTCATGGATGCCAATGGCTATTTGAGTTATCTTGAAGATGTTTGGGTAAAAACGCAGCGTACAATCAAGGGCCAGCTGAACGATTGAGCACAAGGAGCATTTGGTGTGCTGGGAGGGAGGTCCACTCCGTCGAGTACCAAGGAGTTCGCACGTGACGATTTCGAATGGGAAGGGGAGCAATGGAATGGGGAAGAATGGAATGGGAGGGGGAGGCTCTGTCCGACCCGATAGCTGGCTTACGTTTGTCATTGAACCCGGCTTGGGCGGAGCCGCGCCCTCCCAGAATGGCTTGGGCGGAGCGGTGCCCTCCCGGAACGGCTTGGGCCGAGCCGCGCCCTCCCAGAATGGGCTTGGACGGAGCCGCGCCCTCCCAAAGCTTGCTTGGACTCCTACTATTCAACCGTCGATGAGCAGCTCGGTTTCATCAAGTGATCGACGAATTTCTGAAAACCTCAAACCATAGCCTTTCTACCATGGCAAAACGACTGTCAGTCATTATCTCACAGGCTCAAGGCAAGAATCCTGCCAAGCGAAAGCTGGAAGAGGACATTGTCGCTGGCTTGCTGTTCGAGAACGGTGTCGATGTGACCATCGTTCCCAACCTGTACGACATTCAAGCGGACAGCACCAGCGTCGTTGCGTTACAGGGCGTCAGTGGGAACGCAGTGCTCTGTTCGTGGCTGTTCGAACGAGCGGCGCGGTGGGTGTTGGATCGCCACGGAGTGCATGGCCAACGTGGAACCGTGTTGTTACAAACCGACGAACAAGACGAAGACGCGGACGAAGAGGAAGACGGTCCAGAGGCCACGGACGGACAGAAGGATCGCGTGATTGATTCTCGGGAGATTCCTGATCGCAAAATTTACTGCCTTGATCTGAAGGCTTCGAACTCCGCAGACGATTTCATTGCCGAAGTGAAACGGATTCAGGCTGAGAATGCAGTGCAGTTGGTGGGGCTGGCCGATGTCTTGAATGCCGCACCGCTTGCCACCGCAGGAAACCCGAATGGAAGTAATCAGGCGGGGCAGGCGAAATCACGTGCCGAGTCCGAATCGGCCGTCAATCGTATCGAGGAAACATCCGGTCGCCGTTGGTATCCGGTCATCGATTACAGTCGTTGCACCAACTGCATGGAGTGTATCGATTTTTGTCTGTTCGGCGTGTACGGTGTCGACCGGATTGATACGATTTTGGTCGAGGAACCGGATAACTGCCGCAAGGGCTGCCCGGCGTGCAGCCGAGTCTGTCCTGAGAACGCGATCATGTTTCCGCAGCACAAAACACCGGCGATCGCGGGATCGATGGATGTCGCTGAGAGTTTGAAGATCGACTTGTCTCAGTTGTTTGGAGCACCGACGGAGGGTAAGTCAGCTGCCGAACTCGCAGCGCTTGAGCGAGACGAGCAGTTGATGATGGCGGGACGCGACGCAGTGGGCTTGGCAAGTTTGAACGAACGGGCCTCGCGATCAAAACGGCCCGTCGGTTCCACTCAAAACGACGATCTGGACGATCTGGTGGACGAGCTCAACGATCTGGACTTGTAACACGAACTGTCGTTGAAGAAACGGATTCGATGCAAGGCCCAGACGCAAGCAAGCAAGCAAGCGAGTGAACACCTTCGCGACGGATCGATTTGCTGGCTCGTGCTTCGTGTTTGTATTGCTCGTGCCCGTATTGTTCACGCGTGTATTGTTCACGCGTGTATTGCTCACGCGTGTATTGCTCACGCGTGTATTGCTCACGCGTGTATTGTTTGCGCGTACGTTCTCTTTGAAACAAATCGGTTCGGCACCCGATCACGCATCGACCAGACAGCCGAAGACGCGGTAAGCGTCAGCCAGCAGGTCTTTGATCTCATCCGCTTTGACAATTCTTCCCGACCGGTAAAAGCAAATCGAGTTTGCGATTCCCTCGACACTGATACCCGGCTGCAACTCAAAGAACTCCAGGACCGGCGGTTGAAAAAAAACGCGAATCCGTTCTTCGTTGGGGCCTTTGAGGACAAAACGCTTTGAAAATTCCGGGTGGCTGTCGAAGTCGATGTCTTGAAACCCCAGTAGTCCTCCGACGCGATCAAAAATTCCTTCCGGACGCATTGAAAATTCTGGACAGCTTAATTGATCAGACGACAACGAAGCCACGGTTTGCTTGACCGTGCGTTGGTTTTTGCCGCTGCCCGTCGTGAACTGATAGTCGAAGATGCAGATGCGAACCTCATCGGTCACACCTTCGATCACATTGTTGACCTTTCTCGCTCGGCCTTGGTTGAACAGATTGAAGCCCGAGTGATTGGTGATCTGGTCGAGGGTACCTGACTCGTACCAAGTCAGCCCCAGTTCATGGGCTACTTCTTCTGTCGCGGCGCGACGTTTCTTGGCCGCGATGTGGGAATGAATCATTCCGTAGACGATCACCAGCAGTACTAAACTGATGAACAGCAATGGAATCAGTTGCTCAATCATTCGACGGTCAGCTTTTCAACTGGATCAGGTCTTCGCGGGTTGAATTATTCGCCGAAGGCTGCTCGATCTTGCCAGGATCTTCCCAGTTATCCGCCGAGAAATGCTCGCCATAGACGCCATAATCATGGAAGGCAATTTTTTTGGCGATTCGATAGGCCCAGCTTTTTTCTGGAATCGGTTCCACGTCCGGCATGTATTGCGAGGGATGCCGATTGGCCGCCCGCAGTTCCGCCAAGGCTGTTTTGCGAGCCGTCGAATCTTTCGCTCCGTGGCGGTCGGCCAACGCTTCGATCAAGTCAGGGCGCTCCAGTGCGATGCAGCCCCGAGTGTGTTGTGCGGCGGTTTTTCGAAAGTCCTTCAGGTACTCCGATTCGTTGAAGACTTGGTCGAGTGGTCGTTCGTCGTGAATCGACTCTTTCGCGAATTGGATGATCGGACATGGTTCGATGTCACCCCATGGGCTGATGTGATGAGTGAAACCTGTCGCTGCCGGGCACAAAGCATTTCCGTCGGCATCGTAGTACGCGTCGATCACGATGATGGGCTTCTTGCAGCGCATGTCGACGACAAACTGCCGAGCCTTTCGTTGCTGCGCTGGCGTCAGCGCCAGTTCCGGTGCGGCGTCGGGACCGACGGGGCGATAAATATGGAACCACGTGTACATCACGCCCATCTCGATCAGTCGGTCAACCCATTCCTCACGCAGCAAGTCATCAAAGTTGGTTTGGCACAGGCTGGTGCAAACCCCCGTCATGACTTTATTGTTCAGACAGTTTTCGATTCCTCGCATCGTGTCGGAATACACGTTCGCTTTGCCACGACGTTGGTCACTGATGATTTCGGAACCTTCGACGCTGATCAGTACCGTCACGTTGCCGCATTTTCGCAAACGTTTGGCGACCTCGTCGGTGATGAAGTGCCCGTTGCTGAAAACCTGAAAGTAGGCATCCGGGTGAGCTTCCAAAATCTCAAACAATTCCTTGTGCATGAACGGTTCACCCCCCAGCAATCCAAAGAACGAGTTCCCCATTTCTTTCGCTCGATCAATCATCCGATTCATCGCGGTGACATCGATTTTCTGTTGCTTGGCGGACACATCGACCCAGCAACCCTGGCACCGTAAGTTGCAGCTATTGATGATTGAGATATAAAGGTATGGGGGAAAGAATTGACCGTTGCGTAGTCGTTTCTTGTGGGCCTGTACGCTACGCAGGCCTCGCACGCCCATGTTCCATGCCAGCTTCCAGACGAGTCGTTTGTCAGTCTCTAGGAGCAATCGCTTTGCGAATCGAAGATACATGTTGGGTCAATCGAAAGGGCGATAAGGTAATTCTAGTTCGTGGTGTTCAGTATATCGGTTTGAGCTGTACCTTGTAGGCGAAACGGGAAGCGATGGATTGGATGGGTCATTTCGTCTCAAGGGATTCGCGATCTGACCAGTGGGACGATTTCGCATCCTGATATGAACGAATCTTTGTAATCTTCTGCGGAAGACAGCGAATAACGGCCGATGACGATGCGGAATGTTGAAAGCAATTCGAGTTTCAAGGCAAATCGATGACGACCCATGGTCCAATTTCAGAAGGTAGCAAGAACTCAAGCGGAGCGGGCTGCGCTGTAGTAGTCGGCTTGATTTTTGCCTTGGTTGGTTTTGGGGTTCTTGGTGGAGCGATCTATGGGGCTTTCCATGCGATTGAGGTTCAGACGTGGCCCGAATCGCCTTGCAAAATCCTGACTGCGTCCATGGATGAGTCTCACAGCGACGACGGGACGAGCTATCGAGCCGATTTTACGTTTGAGTATGAAGTCGAGGGCGTGAAATTTGTCGGAGAACGAGATCGTGCGTTCAAATCTTTTGGTAGTCGGAAAGCAGCAAAGAATCAACTGGCTTTGCTACCGGTTGGCACTGAAACCGTGTGCCACGTCAATCCAGAAGATCCCGCCGACGCCGTATTGGACGCATCGTTTCCATGGTGGTCAATCGGCGGTTTTTCTGTGTTCGGGGCGGTTTTCGCATTGGTTGGTAGCAGTGTCGCGTACGTGTCATTGAGAAGTGTCAGGGCGTCCAAGCGTCGTCAAGCTGCTCAGCGATCATCAAGCGCCGGAAGATCGAGCCTGGCGGTGTCGGGGCAAGCTGGTGGTTACTTTCATACCGACGTGATTGATCGTGAACATGACCCTGAAAATCGATACCGTGCAGGTGGTGGCGTCAGCGAGCCCGGTCACGAACCAACGCACCTTCAAGGTCAGCTTGGGAAGCGAGTCTATCAAGCCGACAGCGACGATCGTGAAGCGGATGTGCCGCAGAGGCTGAAATCGGAATCATCACGATGGGGGACATTGTTGGGGGCAATCTTTATCGCATTATTCTGGAACGGGATTGTCAGCGCGCTTGTGTGTGGTGTGTTGTCCGATGGACCGGGTATTTTTGCGAGTTGGGCGATCGGCTTGTTTCTGGTCCCGTTCGTGTTGATTGGTTTGGTGTTGATCGCCGCCGTCATTCATTCCTTCATCGCGTTATTCAACCCGACGGTTTCGATCGCATTGTCATCCGGGGCCGTGTCCCGTGGGGGCACGTTGGACGTGGCATGGGAAGTCAGCAGCGGATTGCGGAACATCGATCGACTGACAATCAGCGTCGTAGGGACTGAGTGGGCTCAATATCAGCGAGGTACGGATACGATCACGGATGAATTGACTTTTGAAATCGTTCCGGTGTTGTCGACAGATCGCCCTGATGAAATCAAATTTGGCAGCGGGACAATCAGGATTCCCGTCGAAACGATGCACACGCTTGATCTTGATAACAACAAAATCAAATGGACCGTGCTCGTCAACGGATCGATCGCTTGGTGGCCGGATGTCACGAATCGTTTCCCGTTTCGAGTCACACCGTATCAAGTTGCTGCCGAGTATCCTACAGCCGCGCCTGTGGAAGGAGTAAACGATGACTGATTTGAAGGTGATTCTAGAACGTGATGTCTATTGTCCCGGCGAACAGCTGGCTGGCAAAGTGAAATGGTCCGCGGTTTCGGACGGAAGTGAATCGTTGGCGATTCGTATGCTCTGGTACACGCAGGGGAAAGGCGACCGCGATTACAAAACGATGGACTCGGTCGAGCTGTCTCTGACAGGAACGATGTCCGTGGCTTCATTTGAGTTCGTGGTCCCACACCGACCGATCAGTTTTTCCGGCAAACTGATTTCGCTCCATTGGGGAGTCGAAGTTGTCGTGAATCCTTCCAAGCAATCCGCCCTTGCGGAGTTCGCGTTGTGTGACCAAATGACAAAAATTGTGTTACAGGATAAGTCAAAGATGATGAAAGAGCTTGGTATCAAGAAGCCATTTTTTTCGATGGGCAGCAAGTGATCATCGCTATCGCGGAAACTGGACTGTCACATGCATGATTCCCGTCAATTTGGTTTGCCCCAACGGAGCGACGTCAGGAATCTGGATGTTCGTAGGTCGGAGAACCCATTCGCTCAGCAGAAAATCGAACGTTTGAGCTACCGTTTCCCCGACGGAGGAAGTTGGGCTTCCAACCTGTCACGGCTGGCGGCATTGAATTTTCGAGCCGTTGTCGTTGGTGGATACGGAACTGGCAAATCTACTCTGATTCGCGAACTACAGCATGAATTGGCAGGTGTCACGACCGATCGCCCCATCACTGAGCCGCTGCAACGCTGGAATCCGGTCTCCCAAACGCCTTCGCCTTCGACTTCGATCACGCACTCGATGCTGCTTGACGTTCCACGTGCAGGTTCCCGGTTCCGTCGCGGCAGAAACGGTGGCGTGGCTCGTAGGCAACAGCAAGCAATGGTTGCCGATCAATTGCTGGGATTGAATCGCGGCACGCTTCTTTTGGTTGACGGCATCGAACGATTGACCTGGCTTGACCGTCAGCGGTTGGTTCACCAAACCGCTACAGTATCGCAAGTGGCGGGGTTGATCGTGATTGTGCATCAACCGCGGCACTGGCTTCGTTTGCCAACTTGGATTGAAACCCAACCATCGGCGGCGTTATTGAATGATCTGATCAACGAACTTCTGTCAGATCGCACGGCAATGGAGCGATCGTTTTTCCAGCAACGTGGAACCGAGTTGCTCAAACAAAGCCGCAATAACATTCGAGCGACTTTGCGGCAACTGTATGATGAATGGTCTTTGGTTCTGCCGATCTGAATTGACCAATTGGAAACTCAACGTCGAATCATTTGCTGACGGTTCGAGCCTCTAGAGCCGGTCAATTCAACATTGATCGACCACTTGTGCCACCGTATGGGTTGAAGCGGTGTCAGGCTTGTCGTTTGCAAACCGTTAACATCCGGAGGTTTGCCCGGTTTAGCACTTGCCTAACAATAGCTGCCAGATTTGATTTGAGTTCATTTCATTTCGCTCGGATAGGATCGGCATTGAATCACGCTTATCCGGCATCGTATTGATTCGCGAGTGCTTTGTTCGAAATTGGTTTGTGCGTATTTTCAAGTGACGTTCAATGACAGATAGATGCAATGAATCAACAGTTGGGTCGGGTTTGATGCGGATGGACTGGCACGACTTGCTGTTCATGCATTGGCGAGTTGACGAGGACCAGCTGCGGCGGCATTTGCCTGATTCGTTGACCTTGGACACGTTTGAAGGCCAAGCTTGGGTTGGCGTCGTGCCGTTTCGAATGAGTGGCGTATCGCTCAGTTGGCTACCTGATTTGCCATGGCTGTCAAAATTTCCTGAGCTGAACGTTCGCACCTATGTCGTCGGTCCCGATGGGCGACGTGGCGTCTGGTTTTACTCGCTTGACGCGACCAATCCGGTAGCGGTTCGCGGCGCACGCTGGTTGTATTGCTTGAAGTACATGGACGCGAAAATCACGTGTGTCGAAGACGGACGGCCAGCAGAAGATGCATGGATTCGTTACGACAGCGTAAGGACTCACCGCAATGAACCTGCGGCGACGCTGAAGGTCGACTATCGACCCGTTGGCCCAGCTTTCCGTGCCCAGCCCGGAACACTGGTCGATTGGTTGACCAGTCGCTATTCGCTTTTTTCGGCGAGTGCGAATGGACAAGTGTTTCGTGGTGACATTGCTCACGATCCGTGGCAGCTTCGTGATGCCGAAGCGGTGACGCACGAAAACACCATGACCGATGGCATCGGCGTCAAGCTGCCCGCGACGGAGCCATTACTGCACTTTTCGCGGATCACGAAAGTCAGTGCTTCCGCGATCCGAAAAGTGAAGTAGTTCGGTGCAACGGTCGGAACGCGAGGAAAGTGTCGTGCCCCGAATGCTGTTCAGGCGAGCGGCTATCGAGAATGTGACCGGAGCATCGATTGTCTCTCGACGTTCCGTTAAATTTGCCGGTGTGGTTCATCCTGTCAATCGCCTCACCCTACTCACTTATTCGGCGCGATGGTGCAGATCATGCGGCGTGATTGTTGCGAAGGGTGGCTTTCGACTTTGCCGTGCTCGGAAAGCTGAGCGATGATGCCTTCCATCACTTTGCGACCTTCATCGATATGAGCATTCTCGCGACCACGGAAGAGTACCGTCACTTGCACCTTGTCGTTGTGCTCTAAAAAGTTGATCGCTTGCTTGACTTTGAAGTTGATATCGTGGTCACCGGTCTTTGGGCGGACGCGGATCTCTTTCAACTTTGTCTGATGAGTCTTGCCCTTCTCTCGTTTCTTCTTCTTGTCGTACTTGAACTTTCCAAAGTCCATGATGCGGCACACAGGCGGCTTCGCTTCAGCTGCGACTTCGACCAAGTCCAAGCCAGATTCACGAGCACGATTAAGAGCGTCCTGCGTCGGGATCACACCAAGTTGCTCGCCATTCTCATCAACGACACGGACGGGAGTGATACGGATCTGTTCATTGATCCGATTCTGATTCTTATCGATTGTTGGTTCCTCTCTAATTGAAAAATGGATCGCGGCTGACGCTGGAAATCGGGGATCACCCGCACGTCCGCTCACGAATCAGGCAAATTATGGACGATTCGACCGTCAGGTCAACAGAAACTCGGCATATTTGCTACCGAAATCAAGCCATTACACGCTCATGCCTGCTCTTCTTCTTGAAATCGGGCAATCGCATCGGTGATCGGCATCGCTCCCTGGTCCCCATCGGTCAGGCTTCGCACGGAAACCGTGCCAGCGTCGGCGTCGCGAGGACCAACCACCAGCATGTATGGAATCCGAGCCATCTGGCCGTCTCGAATCTTGGCTCCCAGCTTTTCACTGCGAAAGTCCCCAGTGACCCGCAGCCCGGCTGCTTTCAATTGGTCATGGACCTGCTGCCCGTAAGCCTCGGATTTTTCACTGACGGTCAGAACCCGAACCTGCTCAGGAGCCAACCACATCGGGAACGAACCACCAAAGTGCTCGATTAGCACGCCAATGAACCGTTCCATGCTTCCAAACGGAGCGCGGTGGATCATGATCGGTCGATGCGATGCGTTATCGGCACCCACATATTCCAGGCCGAAACGCTCGGGCAAGTTGTAGTCCACCTGAACCGTGCCAAGCTGCCACTTGCGTCCGATGCAATCCTTGACCACGAAGTCAATCTTTGGTCCGTAGAAGGCGGCTTCTCCCGGATCCTGACTGAACGGTTTTCCTAATGTTTCAGCCGCATTGCGACAGGCTTCTTCGGCCAGATCCCAGTTATTCGGATCGCCCACGTACTTGCTGCTATCCGGGTCGCGAAGTCCGACGCGAACGTGGTAGTCCGTCATGCCCATCTTTTCGAACACGATTTTAACTAGGTCCAGACATCCGGCCAGTTCGTCGGCCAGCTGATCTTGGGTCACGAACAAGTGAGCGTCATCCTGAGTAAACCCTCGCACACGAGTCAGTCCGCCGATCTCGCCCGATTGCTCCCAGCGGTAAACCGTTCCGAATTCCGACAGTCGAATCGGCAAGTCGCGATAACTTCGCTGCTCGCTGCCAAAAATTTTGATGTGATGCGGGCAGTTCATCGGCTTCAGCAAGTAGCCTTCGATTTCTCCTTCTTTCATCATGTTGGACAGTTGGCTACAGCTGCAACCTTCGTTCGACAGTTTGTTCATCAAGTCACGATCGACGATCGCCGGATATTGGCTTTCTTGGTAGTACGGAAAGTGACCGCTGGTTTTGTAAAGATCCAGTTTGCCGATGTGCGGAGTGAAAACCTGGTCGTATCCCTGGCGGACCAGATGCTGGCTGATGAAGTCTTGCAACTTCTGTCTGACAAATGCTCCTTTGGGAGTCCACAGGATCAGACCTTGGCCGACCATGTCATCGATGTGGAACAGACCTAGACGCTTGCCCAGCACTCGGTGGTCCCGCCGTTTTGCTTCCTCAAGCTGTTCCAGATGAGCGTCGAGCTCTTCCTGAGTGAAAAAGGCGGTCGCGTAGAGTCGCTGAAGTTGTTCGCGGTCTTGATCGCCCTTCCAATAAGCACCCGCAATCGACAGTAACTTGAAAGCGCCAATCGATTTGGGCGAAGGGACGTGAGGGCCTCGACAAAGGTCGATGAACTCGCCCTGCTGATAAAAAGAAAGTGTTTCATCATCGACCAAGCCGGTTTCAATGTGCTCGACCTTGAATTCCTGCTTCAGGTCTTTGCAAACCTGAACCGCTTGTACCCGAGGCTGGACCACTCGTTCGAATGGTTCGTCCATCTTGATAATTTTGGCCATCTCTTTTTCGATGGCGGGAAAATCATCTTCGGTCAGCGGTGTATCGCACTTGATGTCGTAGTAGAAACCGTCATCGATGGAAGGACCGAATGCCAACTGTACGCCTTTTTTGACTCGCATCACTGCTCGGGCCATCACATGAGCACAACTGTGGCGCATGGTTTCTAAGGAAACCGGATCGGTCTTGGTGATGATTTTCAGATTGACTTCTGCGTCGGTTGGCAGTGTGTAGCTCAACGGAACAGGCTGTAGATCGATCTCGCCCCACAAGGCGGCTTTGGCAAGACCGGAGCCGATGCTTTTGGCGACCTTCTTGACGGTCATCGGTTTATCGAACGTTTTAACGCTTCCGTCGGGCAGCTTGACTGAGGTCATGTCTGAATTCTAGCTTTGAAAGCCAACATTGGAACTGGTTTGGGCCGCCCCCAAAACAAATGGGGACCTGACCGGCTTGGCAGTATAGAAGGTCTGGCCAAGCCGCGAAACGTCGAATCATCGTTGAAAATATTGGCACCGATAAACGACACTTCTCGGTGAACGGCACCAACATCATGGTCGCGAACCGGATTTGCCCCTGCAAGTCGCAGCTACTTGCAACTGAATCATCGATTGATTGAGATCCCGTTGGGGCTGGCAGAGTCTATCGCGATCTGGAACGGA
>CALFWL010000081.1 GCA_937928215.1 uncultured Pirellulaceae bacterium
GCCGCTTCGTTGCCTTCGTGCAGCGGAACCGTTTTCGCCACCTCGACAATCGCCGCGACCAACTGATTCATCTGCTCAGGCGTGTGCAACGCGCTCGGCGTCATCCGAATAATAGAAGTCCCGTAAGGTACCGCCGGGTACATCACAGGATTGACGATGATTTGATGTTCCTTCTGCAACATATCAACCGCTGTTAGCGCCATGGCGCCACGAGTGAAAATGGAAGTCACCGCCCCTTGAGGATCACCGACGGCAAAGCCGGCATCGTTCAGGCCCTCACGCAGTGTGTTGACGTTCTCCCAGAGTTGAATCCGTCGCTCGGGCATCGCCTGCATCAGTTCAAGCGACTTGATCGTGGCCGCCGTAATGCAACCGGGCAGCGCTTTGGTCAGTGTGAAACCCGGAGAAACAAAGCGCACGTAATCAAGAACTTTCTTCGGACCGCAGATATAGCCACCAAACGTTCCGAACGACTTGGCGAACGTTCCTCCATGCAGATCGACTTCGTCTTCGACACCAAACAGCTCAGGCGTACCACGTCCGTTTGCGCCCATCACTCCCGTTCCGTGAGCGTCGTCGACGAAAAGTTGAGCGTTGTACTTCTTCTTCAGTTTGACCAGTTCGGGCAATGGCGCGAGGTCACCCGTCATCCCATAAACACCGTCCACCGCGATCAACTTCGGTTGCTCTAGCGGACATTCTTTCAATTGGCTTTCCAGGTCGTCCATGTCGTTGTGGCCGAACCATGATGCTTCGCCCTTGCAAAGCCGAGCACCGTCGTGGACGCAACCGTGAGCGTAAGCGTCAACGAATACCTTTTCCTTGCGACCGACCATGCAGGCGATGGTGCCAGACATCGCGCCAAGTCCAAGGTTAAAAACCAAGCTCGCCTCCGTGCGACGGAACTTGGCTAGGTCTGCTTCCAGTTGCAGGTGAAGCTGAGTGTTACCCGTTAGTGGGCGTGCTCCCAGAGGCGTTCCGACCCCACTTTCGCGAACAACCTCGGTTGCCGCAGCGATGACTTCAGGATGGGTCGCCAAGCCAAGGTAGTCGTTGGTGGACACCTGCAGGTGTTCAACGCCGTTAAACGTGACCGTTGGAAGACAATTGGTGACAGGAAATTGACGGAAGAAAGTTTTGACGCCTTCGTCGAAGTGCTCGCCGGCAACTTTCTTCATTCGCGTCCAGAATTCATCACACTTGTCAAACACGTCAGCCATAAGTTCCTGCTTTCCAGGTTGTGAACAGGTTGTAAAAAAACAGGTTGTAAATCAACATTTCCCGCCCCGCCTGCCAACCAAATGCCAATCAGACGATCAGGCAGTCTATTCTTGAAGGGTTGACGCAACAATGTCAAAATCGATTTTCAGACGATCAATACCGTGTTTTTCGCAGCCTCTAGGCCTTGAACCCGCCCCGGAAGCACTGAAGTGCTCAGCGGAAGTCAGATGAAATTCCTTTCAGTCAATTCTAAGGCTATGTTCAAGGCTGTGAAATGCGAGTTCCAAGTCGTTCGCTTCGGTCTACCGCGTTCATCACGATTTGTCGAGCTGGCTCTGTTCCTTTCGCTTGCGAAGTCGGAACAGTGTTCCGGCCGGTCCAGCAAGGATCGCGGGCAACAGAATCAGGTCTCCGACGAGCGCCGTAAAGAGCATAACGCATAGCAACAGGGCAAAATTGACGGTCGGCATGAACACGCCAAACAGGAAAGGCGCGACCCCCAGACCGCAGATCAAGGACGTGTCGATCATGGCTTTCGCACAGTGCTCGAAGGCGTATCGAATCGAGGCAAACCTTGAAAGCCCCTCCATCGTCCCGCGTCGGTACCACGTCAGGAAGTGAATCGTATCGTCGACGGCAATCCCGAGCGCGACACTGGCGGTCATCACCGAGCCAATTTCAATGGATCTTCCCAGCCAACCCATTGTTCCGAACACCACCAACGGTGGAAACACGTTGGGGATCATCGCGATCAATCCAGTCCGAACACTCCGAAGAACAACCATCAGAATGATGGAGATAAAAATGAACGCCGTGACGAAGCTGATACTCAGGTCACGCAGAATCTGGTGCTGAGCCTTGTACACCAACGGAATGCCTCCGGTCAGGAAAGACTCCACGCCGGTCGCTTCCAGATCTTCCAACTGATACTGGACGTTCGTGCTGACGGTTTCAAGGAATTGTCCATAGTCGATATCGTTTAACGCGTCGACGCGCAAACTGATTCGCCAGTATTTGTCGCCCGGATGCATGCTGACAAGGCCATTTTCTTCAAGCGTTGGGATCTGTTGCTTCCATTGATCAAGGACCATTTTGCGTTCGAACGTCGACATGACACTGCGTTTGGATGGCAAGCGTGGCGCGAACGTGCCGGCCGAAAGAGTCGCGTTGACGGCGGTTGTCTGCCTGATGGCACGTTCAATCGTCCGCACGACTCGCATTTGCTCCCACGGTTCCAAGTCGTTCGCAGGAGTGAAATGAAGAATGACCTCCATGGGAACCAAAGGACCGAGGTTTTGCTCCAGCCACTGATAATCCTTGATGATGCCGGTACGCTGAGCGAATCTCGATTGGAGCTTCACCGAGGCGTGCAGATTCAGGATGCCCGTCGCCAGCAAGGCCACTCCGATCAGCGATGGCAGCACCACCCACCAATGAGTCCGGCAAACCCAGTTGACCAGAATGGAAGTGGATCGACTGACGCCCGTGATTCGTTCGCGGCGAGTCAACTTTCCTTTCGGGCTGAAAAATTTACTGATCCGCCCCTTCAGCAAGTACAGCGCGGCTGGCAACACCAGCAGAAAAATGATCAGACTGCACAAGACTCCTGCCGCAGAATAGATTCCGAACAGTCGAATGGGGGTCACCTGACTGGTCGCAAGGGAAACCAAACCACAGGCGGTCGTCAACGCGGAAAGAATGACGGGGTAGCGAGCATCCTTCACCGCTTGATCCGCCGATGCCAGGCCATAACCTCGCGTTGATGCTTTTCGATAGTAGTTGACCATGTGAACGCAACCCGACACGCCCAGAATGAAAATCAGCGTCGGCAACATGATCATCGTCAGATTCATTTTCCCGCCCGTCAAGTACAACACGGCTAGGCTGATCATCGCGCAGACGGTTGCAAAAAAGATGACCATGATCGTCAGCGGCAGGTCTTTCATTCGGTACCAGGTCAGCAGAAAAACGACCACGACGGACGCAACTAGGTACTTTCTGAGCGCGGCTTGGCTTTCGATGTTGATGACCGCGCCGTCGACGGTAGGGCCTCCCATCTTCAGGTCAGCCGCCGTCAATCCAGCAGCGTCCCGCGCGATCCGTTGAACCGATTCGTACACCAAGCGACGTTGAGTAAGAACATGTTCGGCA
Source organism: uncultured Pirellulaceae bacterium (assembly GCA_937928215.1). Lineage (GTDB taxonomy): Bacteria > Planctomycetota > Planctomycetia > Pirellulales > Pirellulaceae > Mariniblastus. The sequence goes on from CALFWL010000081.1 coordinate 3,373, forward strand.
GGGGTCGCGATGACGCAGGTAGTTGCATGATCCGGACCGATCACGAGGCCTTGCAACCGTGCTTTCGCAGCACGCTCGCTGACTCCTCCTCGCATGATGCGTTGAAGCATGTGCGAACCGGAAGTGACGCGCAGAAACGTTGGTTGCCCGTCCGTCGTTGACTCCTCTAACGCGGTTTTCAACTGCTCCACGCGAGGATCGGTCAGCGTGCAACCTGGCCAGCTGATCACCATCATCTCGTCGATGCCGAACTCCGACTTGAACCACAGGTACGTTTCGGCCTGCTCGAACCGAGACGGCAACCATTGCATCACGTCTGTCGAATAAACCTTCAGTGCTCGAACCGCAGACTGCCCGATGATCGGAATGGCGAAAAGGGCCAGACACAGGATCAAGGTCGAATACTTCTGAAGGAACGTGTTCGGCTGCTCGAGTTCAAGCGAAGGGGCCTCGCCGATGTCGTCGAACTCCCTCCGGCGCGGAACGTCCGGCGCCGGCTCATGCTCACTCGAGTTTTTGTTTGAGTCGTGCATACAGATTTTTAGCAGCTGGTTTCGTGGCACGCAGTTGGCGTTCAGATTTATGGCACGAAATCGCAAATAAGCAATCGCAAATCCCGCACACCGCCGAGTGCGTGAATCGTCAACGTTGTGGTGGCGTAGCAACGCCGTTTTCCATTGGCCCAATCACTTTGTCAGCACGTCGCTCCTTCCGCGCAACGCACAGGCATTAAAAAACGCCGCCCGGATCAGGCGGCGTGGGTATAGTTTGATTGTTTTCGTCTCGGAGGTCTAGTAATGCGTGCTCGCATCGCCCAAGTCAACGTCTCCGACCATGTGAAAGTGGTTGTGGTCGATGTAGATGACTTCCACCGAATCTTCGTCTTCCAAAGTATGCGGAATCGGCCAGCCTATAATTTTCCGTTCGGAGAAATAGATCGTGCATTTGTAGTGAGCGTGATGCAGCTGAGCGGGTCCGATCAGCGGAATGACTCGCGGCGGATCGATGTAGTCGGCGATCTTGTCGACCACCATCGTTACGTTGTTACGTTGTGTTTCGTGGAAAAAAGGGATTCCACCCTGCACTGGGTTGGCACGCTCAAGCGCCCTCCAGATCTCGTCCTGACTGGGAGGATCCAAGGCTTTCACCGGGCCGCCCGCCGTGATGGGGCCGAGAATTGGCACACGAGCATATCGCTCATGAATATGGAACTCGTCTTCCCGTTTCTTCTGTTGATAGGGTGACACCGGAATCGGCACACTGAAGATGCCCAGCGAAGGGCCGGTCATGGTGAAGCAGCCGGTGTTAAAAACGGTTGATCCTGCGATCAAGCAGAACATAGCAACCGTCATTCGTTTTGAGGACATCGCGAAACCCTTTGCGTTGTAAACACTGTCAGGTTTGATATCGTGATAAACTGTGACGAACTTGCGGATAAATCCGATGATTCCGGAAATACCGTGCTAGCACATGCGTCTCCTGTCGGCGGCGTCAGGCATCTGCACTCCTGCAATTCTGCTGACAAATCCACCTGAAGAGAGGCGTGGGAAGAAGAGTGCGTTTACCTTGCAGGCCCTGAATTATGCGAGCCATGTGCGCGAAAAAACTCGCTCGGGCCAAGCGGCTGGAGCGAGTTCTTGTTTTCTAAATCTTCATTGATCCAACAACTTACTTGTCGTTGAAGTCGAGCTGCCACCAGCCGTCATCCCATTCGAGCGTAACTTTACGCCAGCCCAGCGGCACCTGAGGATAAGGGTAGAAAGGGCCAATGTATGGCCATGCCGCAGCGGAATACTGCTTTGGGTAGGTCAACGCACCGTAGTTCGGGCTGGCTGCGTAACCTGGCCAAGCGTAGCCCGGCAAGTTAGCTGCTTCGCTGGGACCACCGACTCCGCCACCATAACCGGCTGGGACGGGCGCGCCGTATCCGCTGCCTGCCATCGGAGCCCCACAGTTTGCTCCACCGCATGACGCGAATGGCATTGGTTCGCCGCCACTGACGTATTCGTCGACAATCTCTCCGTCCATCGGCGTACCGTAGACTTCACCGGTGACCATCGGAGCCACATAATCCTGAGCTGCCGAACGAGGCATCGACGCGACTCGTGCCGCAGGCTGAGTCATTTGAGTCGGCATGGGAGGCTGCTGCTGGTACTGAACCTGCTGAGCCATCGCTTGCTGACCGGCGGGTACTCCAAGAGGAGCCTGCATGTTGGCCGTTCGTTCGGCTGTCGCGCCGGGCACGATCGCAGGGATCGACCGAGCGGGAGTCGCTTGCGTTTGAGCGTCAACAGACGTTGCCATCGCTGGTGCGACATCGATGTCGTCGACCACTTGAACGACGCCTAGGTGGCCGGCCTGTTGAGCGGTCCGCAAAATCAGGTTTTCCTGATCCGCGTTGGACACGCTTCCGTCGAGCCAGACGGTTCCACGGTCGACTTTCAAATCGACGTTGAAGCCACGCAGGTTGCCCTGCTGTTGTTCCATTTGAAGTTTGCTGCGGATGAAATCAGCAATTTGCTGGTCATCGGCCTGCACAGCGGCAGGAGCAAAAGTCGTAACCGCCGCCGCGATTCCAAGCACAATACGTCGCATCAGATTCCTCCTGAATCAAGTTCGTTGACCGCAGTCAAACTAGTTCGCCAATTCCGTCGTGTTCGTCTCAATTTCCGAAAGCCACAATGGCCTTGGCCTGACAAACTTGTTGGTTAAGCATAAAACCAGGAGAAGCACGTACGCTTGCAATGAGACCGGCAACGCCAGTGCAGCATGGCAGTTCGACCCATTCGAAAACGCACCAAACAGGTGTTGTCTTGAACGTGACAGAACCGTGCGAGATTCCCCCCTCGCGGACCCAAAATCTGAATCCACTAAGCTTTTCGGCAGGCAGAGCGTGGGAAGAACACAGTTTTTCCGATTTTGTCGGTCTTCGCGAAAATTCCTGCCAAGATGGTTATCCGGACGGCTTTGGGGGAGGGTGATGACTTGTTTAACTCCCGCGACACGGACATTCAGCGGTGTCTCTCGCCGTCGATTGAGCTGAAACGACCGTGCATTCCACGCAACTCAGCGATGGATCGGCTTCAGCGGATGCAGTCGACATGCTAGTAGCGACCAGCAATCCCATCGCGAACGAAACAGCAAAGGCGATATATTTTGTCATCGTGATCTCCTGCTCTCCTGCAACTTCAAATCAAAGTCTGCTTCCCTGAATGCCGGGTTCGCCAAAGACAGGCTTCGCTGACCGTCGCGAAATTTTTGACGCTAAGCACGTGATCGGATTCGGACGCGATTCCGGTGGCCGACGTTGGGTCGCTTCTTGGTATCAATCCCTTACGTACGGCACAATCATTAGGGGACAGGATTCGGACTCTTTTGGCAAAGTTCGTTCATGAGCGTGAGTCGATTCACAATCCGTTCGAAATGCGACTGGCGCTGACCAATGATTGATCGCGAGCAAGATCCAAGACCGGCTGCAAGAGCCATGCTAGGAGGCAACGGAGACGGACGGGCGGACAAGTCTCAAGGCACTTTGAAGGTCCACGCGTCGCTGTCGTATTTATCGGACGCCAGTTGACGGGCTTCCTCAATGATCGGTTCCACGGCATCTGTGGGCAACGGTTCCAAGGCGTTCCATTGTTGGACGATTGCCTGCTTGAGCGTTTCGCAGTCGACGGGTAGCTGCGTCAGAAAATCGTCGTGTGATCGCCCGGCTCGGTATTCCGGTTCGCGAATTGGACGGTTCAGATATTTTGACACCAGCGACAGATCAAAGTCTTCGCAGATCATCGTGCCGTGGTAAACGAACGCATCCTTCTTGCATCGCAAACTGTTCCCGGAAAACTTACGCCCGTTCAGCGTCAAGTCCGATGTCCCTTGGTGATCGACGCGGATTCCCAGTGACTTGATTGCGCCGTGCATTCGATCCATTACAAATCGGTGCGCCTGATCAATCATTCGTAACTGGGGGTAAGCAAGATAGTCAATCAACACCGCATACATCAGGCACCCCGGACCCGCAACGATCGATTGGCCGCCACTGCAACGACGACGCAACACGAACGAACCTGTTCTGTGGTGGTCAAGATTCGCCTCCGACGATGCCGGACTACTGCGACCTAAAATCACCGCTGGCGATGAAGGAGACCAAAAACGAATCACGCGTGAATGAATTTGCGATCGCTCGGCCTGTTCGAGCAACACTTCATCAATTCCAAGGTTCATGCTGTAGCCAAAATCACAAGGCAATTCCAATCGTGTGTACGGATGTGTTTCGGTTTCGCCCATCGGCCAGAATTATTCGCGTAAGATACAACAACCACTCGGGATCCATCGATTCCCCCAAAACAGACAATCAATCGAGCGACTGACGGAGCACACTTCGGTGCCTCGTGAGCTTTTTCGAGCTTGGGATTGTAACATGACGGGATCGTTCGTGCCTCTCAGCGGCGGCAGCATGAATCCACCTCGTGAGTTGCCCCATAAATTCCGACGGAGGCACGTTTACTGGTCAGCCGTTTACCAGTCAGTCACTTAACCTGGCCACGTAGGATCGCAGCCCGCCCTCGATTCGATCCGTCGCACCGAATGTTTCCGTAAAGATTTTCAGCCGATTGCTAGGATTAAGACTTGAGGTTACCGGATCTTCATTCAGCAACCTAACGTACTGGACGTAC
>CALFWL010000082.1 GCA_937928215.1 uncultured Pirellulaceae bacterium
TTTGCTAGCTTTCCTCGCAAAAAGGGGAAAATTGATGCGATACACGATGCGAATCCGGTCTGTTTCGACCACCACGCGGTCAATCAGTGTACGCAGAATCTCACGACGCGTTGACCAGTCCGCTGAGTCAAGTTTCTCGCCGATCGATGCCGTGAAGTCGTCCAGACAGGCAAGAGCTTTACGCATCGTTGCCTTTTCGCGTGAATCGCTTTCTTGTTCGTCCAGCCTTGATTTCAGTTTTTCAACGCGTTGACGAGCACCTTGTAAACGTGGATCGAACTCGCTTCGTTCCAGCACGCCATCGGTGAAGGCATCGATCAGTCGAGCCACGCTTTTTTCCGCGCTGGCCAATTGTTTCTTGAGCGTAGCGGTGCTGCCGCAATTTGGTGGAGCAGACAATCGACGTTCGTACTCTTTACGAAGCAATTTCGGATGACGCAATAGTTCACAGGCGTCTCGCCATACTGCCTCATCAAGCTTGTCAGTCCGCGTTTGCTTGTTCTCACAAACACGCTTTCCGCCAAAGCGATACGCATCGGTTCCCACGCAACGATAGTAAGCCCATTGAAGTTTGCCTTTGGCACTGCTTCGACTGACCTTTTTTCCGTAGTACGCATAGCCACAGCAACCACACTGCGTGAGCCCCTGCAGAAGGTAAGTTGCACCACGTTTGGATTCACGACCGCGTTGGCGATTCTCGCTAAGTTGTTTCGCAACTGCGTCGAAGAGTTCTTCGGAAACGAGTGCTGGAACGGGAATTGAAATCTGCTCGGACGCTTCAGTGTCGTAGGTCGAACCCGTTCGACGAGGTGTTTTGGAGTGACCACGCTGCGTTCGAAGTGCAGCCCGTCGCGGACCGGTACGAGTCTTGCCAAACGCCGCAAACCCCTTATAAGCAGGGTTTTTCAGCATCCCCCACACTGTCGTGCGGTCCCACCAATCTTTTCCGGTTGCGGTCTTGGCATCTGATTTCGTTAACCGACGTGTCACCTCGCCAATACTCAGATGATCGCGGCCGACCCACCGAAAGACTTCCTTGACAATCGTTGCTTGTTGCTCATTGATTTCGTAGGCAGCTTCTCCGCCAGTTTCGCTGCGATTGATGTAGCGGTAGCCAAAGGGAGCCGCCGACAACACGTTCACGCTACCACGCGTTGCACCGTGACGCTTCCCTCGGCGGGAGCGTTCCATGATTTTGGCACGCTCATACTCAGCGAACATGCCTTGCATCTGCAACAACAAATCTTCTTCCGGGCTGACGCCAATGGCGCGGTTAAGAAACACAATCTCAATGCCATGTTTTTGCAACTCGTCAACAACGAGAACTTGATAAGCATACTTGCGTGCCAAGCGATCAGGTGAATGCACGTAGAGCCTTTGAAAGCCACCAACGTACGCCGCGTCTCGAAGACGTTCCAAGGCAGGTCGATTCAACGTCGATCCACTAACGCCGTCATCGAGAAAGCAATTTGTCTCGCTTAACGTATTGCCGTCTTGCTCAACTTGGCGACGGAGATCGGCGACTTGAGAATCAATCGTTTGCTCCTGAGCTTGTGCATCGGAGGAGACTCGTGCATAGATCGCTGCGATGCTCACCGTAGATTTTTTTGTGGTCATGCTGCGGGCTCCAAGGACTTGAGGCCAGCGGCATTCGGAACCAGGCCGCGCCGTGAACGGTTGTCGTCGGCAGCTTGAAAGTTGCATAACGGCGATGATACGGAAGCCTGTTCGGCGACGCGTTCTTCATCTCCCGACTGATCGCTGGCAAGCTCAAAAACTTGAGCTAGCAGCTCGCGTTCAATACGGGTTGGCTCGTAATGCCGAATGACAGCATTGCGATTGCTATCCTGCCGAGAATCTGCCTCATTTTTCATAATGAATCTCCTCCTTGAGAACTGCGCGTGGCTTGTAAGATGTTGCGTGCCAAGCGTTTACGGTGCCTTCCAGCCTTCGCCATAGCCCGGCCGCAATCGATTCCGTTCGATGAATCTATCCATCAAACTGCCACCGTTTGCAATATCGTTGGAGGAGCGAGCGGCCCGCCCTGGGGCGTACCTTGCTCGGTCGGTTGAACCACGCCCTCAACCAATACACCCGCTCGCAGGAAACGACCGATCAGTTTTAGCAGCCGTTTGTCTCGCACCTTGCGAGCCAAACGGTTCATCAACACGTCGTGCTGGACTCGATCGAAAAATTTCGACAGGTCGATGTTCACAACGTGTTTGTTGCCTTGACGAATCGTTCGCTGTACCTGTTTGGCGGCTCCATGGGCGGAACGGTTGGGGCGAAAGCCATGGCTCGATTCCGAAAACTCCGGATCAAACCACGGCGTCAGGATTTGCAAAATGGCTTGTTGAATGAAGCGATCGACTACGTTGGGTATGCCGAGCAATCGTTCACCGCCACCGTCTTTCTTGAGCACTTTACGTCGCACCGGTTGTGGACGGTAAGTGCACTCAAGCAGTTGTTGTCGAATTTCAGCCCGGTGGAGTTCAAGCCAAGGCTCAAATTCCGCGATCGTCACTCCGTCGGGCCCGGGAGCCCCACGGTTACGCTTGACTCGTCGCCAAGCTAGATCGAGGTTGAAGTTCGATACAATC
>CALFWL010000083.1 GCA_937928215.1 uncultured Pirellulaceae bacterium
ATGGCCGTCTTGGAAATGTTGAACCAGTTCTTCCGCCACATCGAATTTCTCAACTCGAGTCAGCCACGATTTTGAAACGACCGTGCGAACCAGCGTTTGCACGTTGTCGGGTAAGTTGGATTGCTTGATCAGTTGCTTCCAGTTTCCACCGAGCCAGAACTTGATGCTCAATAGCGTTCTTATGGTCGGAATTGAGTACGAAAAGAAGGGTGTTGCTTCACGAGTATCGCTCATTGGGCACCTCCTTCGAATGCAAGTCCGGGCAAGTCGTGAACGGGTTGGCATTCGCCGGACAGGCCTTGCCCTCGCGTAACGCCCAACGCGCCCAGTCCCTTGATGACGGCGGCCCATTGTTCCCGATCGGCCGCCAGCTTCTTCTGGCCCTTGCCGGTCAAGCGGTAGTAGCGACGAGTCCGACCGTTGGGCCCTTCCTTCTTTTTGGAAGCAACGAGTTTTTTGGCTTCCAAGTTGTATAGCATCGGATAGAGGGTCGATTGACCAAGCTCGAACACTCCCGCCGATTGCTGAGTCAGTGCTTCGATGATCTCGTAGCCGTATTTTTCACCGTGCGACAGTAGCTGCAGTAGAGCCGTCGGCCCCGCTCCACGCATCATTTCTCGTTCCAGTTTCATCGAAACTCCTTCAAATCTGACGACTCAGTCATAAGTTATGTATTGCATAGTATGGGGTGCGTAATCTGATGTCAAGCAGAAAGTTGGGTGAAGTGCTTTGCGTGGAGGGGCCGGCGGCGGTTTCCAGCTTGATACCGTTGGAAGCATAAAAAAAGGCTGTGCATTTGGAATGCACAGCCTCGCGGAAGCGTTGGTCAATGGTGGCGGTGGGCAACGGATTGCTTCCGGCCAAGCCGCGAACTTGTTATCCGTAGAGAATTTCGCGTTGAGGCACGATCGTCGATTCGGGATCAAACTTTTTTAGACCGGTCCACTGAAGGAAAAGCAAGCATAGATAATATGGATTCAAGATCAGATAGCGATGCCAGAGACGCTTTGGTTCCTTGAACAGTCGATACGCCCATTCGAGTCCGTACTTTTGCAGCAGCGGTGGAGCCTGATCCAGTCGACCTGCGTGGAAGTTGAAAGCGGCTCCGACTGCCAGAATCGGCATGTTCAGTTGATCCTTGTATTCGTACGTCCACACTTCCTGACGAGGGCAACCTAGTCCCACCATCGTGATGCCGGCTCCGCTGTTCAGAATCGTGTCAATGATTTCCTGCTTCTCTGCGGGCGAAACGGTGCGGAAGCGACTGGCGAGTGTTCCGGCGATTCGAAGCGAAGGAAATTGAGCAAGCAGCTTTGTTTGCAGGTCGTCAAGCAGTTGCTGTTTTCCGCCAAACAGGAAGACCGGAATTCCATGCTTCGCCGCGGCTTGGCAGGTTTTGAGCATCAGGTTCGGACCGTAGACTCGGTCGTCCAGTTTTGTTCCATGCAGGCAGTTCAACGCCCAGCGAACCGGTTGTCCATCGGGGACAATCAGTTCCAAGCCATTCAAACGATGGCGATGCGTGTCATTGGTGACTCCGGTCATGACGCCATGAACCGCCAGCGCCGAAACGCCCAGTGGCCTCTGCTCATTCGCAGCGTCGACGATTTTTGCGACGGCGGCTTCGTAATCGACCGCGTTCACATTTACTCCCAAGATATTGTGGGAACCACGATCAATCATCAGGCAGTGGGCTCCTGCCAGCGTTCGACGTTGAAGCTGTGGATTTCGGCAAGGATCGTGCGGACATCTTTGGTTAGCTTCCAGTCGGGATAGTGAGACTGAAACTTGCTCACGTCGCTGACATACCAAATATGGTCGCCGGTACGATTTGCCTCGGCGTAGCTGTGGCTGAGCTTTTGCCCCGAAAGTTCCTCGCATATTTGGATGGCTTCCAGCATTGAGCAATGACTGAATCGGCTGCCACCAATGTTGTAGACTTCGCCGCTGCGAGGATTTCGGTAGAAGTGATCAAACGCTTGAATCAAGTCATAGCTGTGGATGTTGTCACGAACTTGTTTGCCCTTGTACCCGAACACGGTATAAGGCGTGTTGGTGACGGTGCACTTCATCAAGTACGAAAGGAAGCCGTGCAGTTGCGTGCCGCTATGGTTTGGGCCGGTCAGGCAACCCCCGCGGAATGCGGCCGTCTTCATTCCGAAGTAGCGTCCGTATTCCTGCACGAGTACATCGGCTGCAACCTTGGAGGCCCCGAACAGGCTGTGAGTGCAGTTGTCGATCGACATGTCCTCACGAATCCCATCGTTATATTCGTGCGACGGATCGATTTCCCATCGCAGATCTTTTTCGATCAGCGGAAGATGGTTGGGAGTGTCGCCGTAAACTTTGTTGGTGGAAGTGAAAATGAAAACGGCTTCGGGACAACTTTGGCGGGTCGCTTCGAGCAGATTCAACGTGCCATTGGCGTTGACGGTGAAATCCTTGTGAGGATCCTTGGCTGCCCAGTCGTGTGAAGGTTGGGCTGCCGTGTGAACGATCAGCTTGATGTCTGATCCGTACTTTGCGAACAATGCTCCGATGGCATCGTTGTCACGAATGTCACAGTCGACGTGGACGTAATTGTCGCCCAACTCTTCGATCAACACATTGCGCTGCCACTGAGTCGATGCTTCTGCACCGAAGAATTCACTTCTCATGTCGTTGTCGATGCCAACGACAGTCAAACCCTGACTGGCGAAATGTCGGGCCGCTTCAGATCCGATCAGTCCGGCCGAGCCAGTGACGATTGCAATACTCATGTTTTCGTGAAATCTGAAAGTCAGTGTGGTAGGAGTAAGTTACGACGAAGATGCAAGCAGAGAAGATGCGAGCGAACGCGATTGTGAAACGAAGCCAACAGTCGCTGAGTTATTTCACGCGGATCGAAGCCCAGTGTTCTATCACACCTAGATGTTCACGTTTGCCGACGACATGACTTTTTGCCGCCCAATGGATCGTGTTTTGGCTCAGCCCGCACATCAAATTGTCACAAAAAAAACACCAGTCTCGTTCGACTCGACCTTCAATTTCGTTGACTCTAAATGCTCGTTATTAATTTTCAACGGCCAGTCACACAGGGACAGGGCCGCCTAGGGGCGTACAGTTTAATCGCAACGCCAGCCAGTTCAATGATTTAACGCTTGTGAATGTGCAAATGACCGGATGAACATAATTCATTGCCGATTTTAAGCAGGCAGCTGAAATTGAATCCAGGAGTGATCGTTTGTCAAATCCTTGGCGGCTGGCCGCGACGCCGGATCCGTGATTGCGATCGTGCCGATTGTGAGGACGGAGGCTGGTCGGGTTGGCTTGAAGGTTGCTCGCTACGAACGCTCGGTTGAAGGCAACGTCAATCGGCGACGCCAAATCGGTAAACGGTTTTGTGCAGGTATAGTTCGCCCGGCTTGAGTAACGTGGACGGAAAGGTTGGTTGGTTGGCGGCATCAACGTATCCTTGCGTTTCAAGGCAGAACGCGGTGTGTTGCTTAAAACCGTTGGTTGTCGGTTGACCATTGAGAAAATTGCCCGAGTAAAACTGTACGCACGGCTGATTTGTCAGGATTTCCAAACGACGCCCAGAACCGGGATCGACGGCGATTGCGACCGTGCGCAAACCGCTTTCATCGCCGTTGGATTCATGGTCGTTGACAACGAAGCAATGATCATATCCGATCGGATCATTCGTCAAGGAATCAAGATCGCGACCAATTGCCTTGGCGATGCGAAAGTCGAGGTGCGTGCCTTCCACGGACGCGAGTTGACCGATTGGGATCATGTTGTCGTTGACCGGAAGGTAGTGGTCGGCGTTGATCATCAGCTTTTGATCGCGGATTGATCCGGAAGTCGAGCCGCCCAAATTCCAGTAGCCATGACCAGTCAAATTGACATGCGTTTGCTCGCTGGTCGTGGCTTTCAACTCAAGGGATAGTTCGTTGTCATTGGTCAGGCGATACTCGGCCGTCACCGTTAGTCGCCCAGGATACCCTTCGTCGCCTGCTTCGCTTACCAGTCTAAAGCGAACCCCAACGGCTTCATCTTCTTCGATCAGCTCACTTTCCCACACGCGTTGATCGAATCCGATCGAGCCGCCGTGCAGATGATTGGGGCCATCGTTGGCAACCAGAGGATATTCGATTCCTTCGATGTTGAAACATGCGTTTGCAATGCGATTGCAGACTCTTCCAACGATTGAGCCAAAATAGCAAGTCGAGGTCTCATACGCCTGAATGTCATCACAGCCGAGAGCGATGTTGTCAAAGTGACCGTCGAGATCAGGTGTTCGAACGGACGCAATCGCGGCGCCATAATCGATCAGTTCGACCGAGTGACCGTTTTTGTTAACGCAGACGAATTGCGTCACATTGAAGCCCGATCGGGTCGAGCCAAACGGGGCCTTCGAGACGCTCATGGAAGTGGTGGGTGGCATTGAGAAGGAGTCGGGATTGGATCGGCAGAAAAAGGGAAAAAGTTGTCTCAGTTGAAACGAATCAACTTCAATCGCGAAAAACGCAAGCAAGGCGGTGCAGACGCTGGTGAGACGGCTAAAGGTGCCCTGACGAAGCTCGTTAAAACGAGAACTCGGAAGGCAATGGGCTCAACCAGCTTACTCGTGGAGTAAAAATTTCGCACGTTGCATCGTCATTTCCCGCAGCCAGTAAACAGGGGTCGAATTGAGCAATGGGTTTTCATTCCTTGTTAAAGTGGTATATTGATTGATAAAGTGGAATGAATTCACTTAACTGTCAAGGGACAGTTCAGCGTTTTTGGTCCGTCGATGGATTGCCGCTTGAGTCTGAAGCATGAAAAAGGCTCTGCATCCGGTGACGCAGAGCCTTTGAATTTCAGGCGGCAAGATTATTGCTTGTCCGAGGATATCAACGGGTGAAATCGTTGTTTCCGTTGTCGGACCCGAAGTCTGAATCCGCGTTGGCAGTTGCCGTTGCTGGCTGATCGATATCGTCTCCGAAGAAGCGAGTTGTTCCCTCGGCGATTTCACGTGCGTCTGAATCTTCGCAGGTCAGTTGTGCTCGGAAGACATGAGTTCCACTTCGGAACGCTTCCGCATTTACTTTGAAGCTCATCTCTTGACCTGGTTCAATCTGGCTGATTGGCGAGAACAACACTTGGCCGGGCACGATGCGGTGTTCCTGGCCTGCGACCTTGTGAGGCTCGATGCCTTCGCTGAACTGCATGACCAGATTGACTCCACGAGCGGATCGACTGCCTCGGTTGCGAACGTTGATCGTGTACATCACGTCCTCGCCGGTGGGTAGAGGCCCTTTCGGATCGGCAACGGTCAATACGAGATCAGCAACGGTTTCCACGGTCGTCAGGCAGGCACTTGAAGCAGCCAGCGTGGCTTTGCCGTCGCGAGCTCCGACTTCCAGTTGCAGGTCGCCAGCTGTATTCAGCTGACAGTTTACCTCATAGGTTTTGGATTCACCTGGATCGATTGAACCGACCTTCCAGTTCATTCCACCTTCCATCATCTGAACCGCGTCGATGCCGCCTAGGTACTTGACGCCTGCTGGTAGGACGAACGCCGTCATCACTTCGTTGGCAACAGCGTCACCCGTATTCGTCAGGGTTACTTTATATCGAGCGGCACTGCCGGCGTATTTGAGAACCGGTCCTTGCAACGCGATGCCAAGGTTGGCTTTGCGAACGATCAGTTTTCGATCGGCGGAAGTCGTCAGGCCTCCCTCTGCGTTAGCCGTCGCGACAAGAGCGAGGTCTCCCGCGGTGCGAGCCAACAGTTCGACCTGAAAGTTTTTCTCTTTACCAGGTTCAATGTTGCCCAATGAGGCACGCTCGCCTCCCAGAGCTTCAGGAAGCATAACGCCGACGTTTTCGGCCGTACCTGTCCCTGGGTTTCGTACCGTTACGTGGTACAGCGCCTTCTCGCCGAACTGGACTTCTGCCGGACCAGAGATGCTCATCTCAAGGCGTGGCTCGGTAACTTGAACGTTGGCAGTGCCGACTCGTGGCACGAGCGTCCATTCGACGCCCACGTCAAACATTTCGGCTTTTCGCGGAACGGCTGTCACCGTGATAGTCTGCGATCCTTTGGCCGGGATTCGATCGACATTCCAGACAACGCGAGCACGATCTTTACCGTCGGTGATCTCCTTGCTTCCGGCTGTCAGGTTGACGTTATCGATGTCAACCCACGCCGGAAACTTCACGCCGACTAGGATTCGCTCGGCGTCGGTGTGGCTACTGTTATGAACTCTGACTTGATAAGTCGCCGGCTTGTTAATGCCGATCGTCTGAGGCCCGAATGTTTCGACACTGAGCGCGGGAGCATCCAGACGAATCGAAGCGTCAGCGTCTTCACTGGCGTAGGTTTCCGAAGAAACCTGTCGAATGGTTTGGGATTCCGGTTGCGAAATCTCTGACTCGTGAACGGCAAAGCTGGTATTGCCTGGAGCCGTGATGCGGTCCTGAACGGGGGCCGCTGGTGCCGCTGAGTTTGTTGCGGCAGACTGAGCCGAGATACTGCGAACCAGATCGGTTGCCGAAACACTTGAGGCGGCAGGTGTCTGATTGATTCGATTCGGGGCAGGAGCAGCGGCCCGCAATCCGTTACCAGCCTTGTTGGCTTGGTCGGCATGTTGGTTGGAAGCAGCTTTCGCCTGAGCTCGTTCGCGAAGCTCGGCCATCTGCCGTTCGATCTTCGCTTTTTCGGCGTGAACGTTGTTCAGTTCATCCGGAGCGATTCGCGGACGGGTTCCACGCACCTGACTCATGGCGTTGGCGAAGTCCGCAGGTGACTTGGTCGTCATTGCGGGCGAAATCGATTCGCTCTTGATTCGAGGCGTTGTCATCTGAGGCGACGCGTTGCTGGTTGCCGGTGTGGACGCCGTGGCAACCGGAGCCGGATTGGCGTCCTTCAGGATGGCAGGTACTTTAGGCTCAGCCGGAGCCTGATAACTGGTCTGTTGAACCGAACCGCGATGGTACGAATACTTGTCCGGACGCTGCGACAGCGATTGGTCCGACAGGTTGTAACCCGTGGACGCACTGCCGATCGCTCGCAAGTTGGACGGCGGTACGTGGACCGAAGGCGGAGCAGTGTCCTGAGCCACAGGGCGGTATCGTTGCGACGGCGGAGTCTGTGCCGATGCCGATCCGACATGGCAGGCGGTCGAGAATGCCATTGCTCCAGCCATGGCAAAGGACGCGATTTTAGTTCTGAGAGCTAGCATTATTTCTACCTTGAAATCCGAAAGACAGCCTTGTCCATGGAGTCATCGACTTTGCCGGTTAGGCAGGTTTAGCCGATTGTAGAAATTCTTTCTATTTCGATCTCGGGGTGCTAGCGGTCAGTCAGATTAAGCATTACGAATTGTCATCCTTCCGCGAGAGAACACGCAGCCCAAAATGTTCCAATCGCCAGACCGTGACCATGGGCAAGAAAGCAGGCAACCGGTGGCTCGACGCCAGATCGAAATACGAGGTGTACGGGTCAATAATTTGAAAGACGTTGACCTGTCGATTCCGCATGGACAGTGGTTGTCGATTTGCGGCGTTAGCGGCAGCGGTAAGTCCAGTCTGGCGATCGATACGTTATTCGCCGAAGGACAGCGCCGATACCTAGAAAGCCTGTCACCCGGTCAACGGCAGTTCATGGATCAGCTCGATCGACCGGATGCGGATGAATTCACCGACATCCCTCCCGCGATCGCGTTGCGAGTCCCCCGCGGAAAACCGGGCAAGGATTCGACCGTCGGATCGGCAACTGATCTGCTGCCGTATCTGCGATTACTGTTCGCGAAGATTGGAACGGCGATCTGTCCGAATTGCGAGACGCAGATTGATTCGCACCACCCGGAATCGGTAACTCGGTGGTGTCGTGATCTTCCTGAAGATGCTCGTTATCTGATTACATTTTCTCCCAAGGACTCGCATGCGACTCTGCCCGAGAAACTCTTGAACGTTCGTCGCGTGGGTTTTTCGCGAGTCATTATTGACGGTGAAACGGTCAGTCTGACGGATCCGGAATTCACGTTGTCCGGTTCGACTCCGGATGATGCGAGTATTCGAGTCGTCGTTGATCGGCTGAAAAACGACAGCGATCATGATCGTATCAGAGATTCCGTCGGCACCGCGTTTCAGCATTCGGGTGGGACGTGCGACGTGCTTGTCGTGACCGAAGATGAGTCAACGGAAACGGTCGATGGAAAGTCGGTGGCCGAGCACCGATTCGCTCGTCAGCCAACGTGCAGCGGTTGCGGTTTCGAGTCGGTCCTGCCGGAAGCAAAACTGTTCGATCGACGCCGGCCCATCGGACAGTGTAGAACTTGCAAGGGGGAAGGTTTTAGTGAAGGTGCTCTCGACGGCGATTGTCAGTCTTGTGGTGGGAGTGGATTCAATGACGCCGCACTCGGTTTCTGCATTGGTCAAAAGCAGACCGGACGAAAGAACTTTGATGAGATCGTTCGGATGGAAATCGGAATGCTGACGCCTTTCATTGAAACCGTCAGGCGCGCGCGACCTTCGTCGGATACCATCGCAGGTCCAATATTGCAACAGATTCAGAGTCGCCTAGCATTTTTGAACCAGGTTGGGCTTCGTTACCTGCCGATCGATCGCCCAGCGCGAACGCTGAGCAGCGGTGAACTCAAGCGGATTTCGCTGACTTCGATTTTGGGCTCAAATCTGGTCAACATGCTGTACGTCATGGACGAACCGACGTCGGGCTTGCACGTTCATGATCTTCCGCCGCTCATTAAAGCGATTCAGCGTCTGCATCAACGGAACAACACCATGGTTTTGCTTGACCACCAAACGGCAATGATTGCCGAGGCAGAGCGCGTCGTTGAAATCGGCCCCAACGCGGGGGACGAAGGAGGGCGAGTGGTTTTCGATGGTACTGTCGAAGAATTGACTGAGTCGGAAGATTCGCTTACGGGCGATTTCCTCGCCGGTCGTCGTGGCATGGTGTTCGAACCAGAACGTCGTGCAGGACGAGGTCGTTTGAAACTGGTGGGGGCTCGTGGGCGGAACCTGAAAGATGTGACCGTCGAGTTTCCTTTGAACTGTTTATGCATTGTGTCAGGAGTCAGCGGAGCCGGAAAAACATCGTTAGTTCAGGATACGCTTTACGGCGCGCTTGCCAAACGGAAAGGGAATGAAATTGAAGACACCCTGCCCTGTGATGACGTGTTCGGGGATGCTCAGATTGACGAAATTGTCTTGATTGACCAGTCGCCAATCGGCAGGACGGCTCGCAGCAACCCGGTGACCTACATTGGAGCTTTCGACGAAATCCGTCGAGTATTCGCGGACACTGTTGACGCAAAAACTCACAACATCAAAGTCAGCAAGTTCAGCTTTAATGTGGCTGGCGGTCGTTGTGACAAATGCAAGGGTGACGGGCAACTGACGATCGACATGAAGTTCATGACCGACGTACATATCCGCTGCGATCAATGCCGGGGGACTCGCTACCGAGACGAAGTTCTGGCAGTGCGACATCGCGGCAAAAATATTGCTCAGGTTTTGAGCATGACGGTTCGTGAAGCGTTCAGTTTCTTCCGAGGCCAGCCGAAAGTTCAGTACAAACTAAAAGCTCTGATCGACGTGGGGCTGGAGTACATTCAGCTTGGCCAACCCGCGACGACGCTATCATCGGGCGAGGCTCAGCGGTTGAAACTGGCTCAGTATTTGTCGTCCGCCAAGAGCCAGCGAGCCTTGTTTTTGATGGACGAGCCTACGATCGGCTTGCACATGAGCGACATCGTGCGGCTGGCGGATTGCTTTTCCACCTTGGTTTCCGTCGGGCACTCGTTGATCGTGGTCGAACATAATCTACAGCTGATGCAGTATGCTGACTGGTTGATTGATCTTGGCCCAGGAGCGTCGGCGGACGGCGGGCAGGTGGTGGCAGTCGGCACGCCTGAAGACGTTGCCATGAACGAAAACTCCCTGACTGGCCGATACCTGAAAACTCGATTGGAGATCCTTTGAGCGATGATCGTTACTCACGACAGACTCGCTACCCCGCGATCGGCGAATCGGGGCAGTATGCGCTAGGTCGGTCGACCGCTTTGGTCGTCGGTTGTGGCGCGCTTGGTTCGGTGATTGCGAGCACCCTTGCTCGTGCCGGTGTAGGCACGTTGCGGATCGTTGACCGTGATTTCGTGGAGCTCAGTAATCTGCAACGTCAGGTTTTGTACGATGAAAATGACGTGGCGTCGAATCTTCCCAAGGTGATCGCGGCTGCTGACAAGCTGCGGCAGATCAATTCGGAGATTACCATTGAACCGCATGTGGTCGATGTCGACGCCTCAAACATCGAAGGGCTCAGCCGTGACGTTGATGTCATCATTGACGGGACTGACAACTTCGAAATTCGGTTCCTGATCAACGACGTTTCGATCAAGCATTCGATTCCCTGGATTTACGGCGGTTGCTTGGGGGCCGACGGGCAAACCATGACGATTCTGCCGGGTGAAACTGCGTGTCTGCGGTGTTTAATGCTCGATGGACCGCCTCTGCCGGGTACGATGCCCACCTGCGATTCGGCAGGCATCTTGGCGACGATCATCAACGTGATCGGATCGGTTCAGTGCAACGAAGCGTTAAAAATTCTTTCGGAAAACCGACAAGCCGTCAGTAGAAGCTTGACGATTGTCGATCTTTGGAGCAATCAATTTCGGCAGATGGATGTTTCGAGCTTGCGAGATCAAGTTGATTGCCCGACTTGCAAAGGGGGGCAGTTTGATTGGCTGGACGGGCATCGCGGCAGTCACTCGGCCGTGTTGTGTGGAAGAAACGCGGTGCAACTGAGTCCGCCTGAGCGTCAGTCGCTGGACCTTGAAAAGCTGGCTTTCTCGCTGGAGCCTGTCGGTCAGGTGACGCGAAATCGGTTTTTGCTGAAGCTGTCGGTGGACGACTTCCAGTTGACGGTTTTTCCGGACGGTCGAGCAATCATTGGCGGGACCGAGGACATCGCCATCGCGAGAAAACTGTACGCTCAGTACGTTGGGAACTGATTCGCACCTGCTGATCGTTTGTGTTCGCTGGGTGCGAGCTACATGTCACACGGAACAGATTTCGATTAACCAGCCGTCAGGGTCTCGGGCAAAGACTTGAGTTGCCCCATCGGGTCGTTGTTTGGGACCGTCGACGATTACAACGCCTGCTTCTTTGAGTAACGTTGCGGCGTGTGAAGCATCGGGCACTCGAAAGGCAAAATGCAGACCGCGTGAGGCCTTTTTTACTTGCTGATTTCCGGGCCCCGGTCGGCCGGACAGGTCATTGGCCAGAATCAGATGAACCAAGGAATCTCCAACGCGAAACCATGCTCCATCGAAGTCGAACGCTGGACGATCAACCTCGTTCAAGCCTAGCAGGTCGATATAGAATCGACGAGAAGCTTCCAAGTCGTTCACGACAATCGTGAAATGGTCGAAGGCTTCCACTTGCAGTCTTGGAGTTTTCAATGTCCGGCATGCTCCAAAGAAAACACCCGAGTGAAACAGGCTCGGGTGTGAAGGTTCGATCGCGTTGGCCGACGGTTGCGACGCTTACCGGAAAAACTCTAGGCCGAAAGAGAAGCCATGAAAAGTAACATAGTCGGAATCGGACGCATTGGTTCCGCTCGCAGCGGAAAGCTGTCGAGGGTTATCGGCAGGGGAAATTCCTCCGAAAGGGTTTGTTGAAAGTGCACCGGTTGGCTGGTTGTCTGTCACGGTTGCCACATCACCCAGATACATGGCATTGTAGCCAACACGAAGGCGCCCGCGTGGTGAAATTTGGTAGTGAGCGATGAAGTTGCCGTCAAGCGATGTTGCGAACGACGTGTTTTCATCATCATTGTCTAGGACCGTTGCTCCCGTCCGAATGAGACGAGTGTCAACTTCGTTCAGATTGGCGTAGACACCACCTTTGAACCCGAGTGAAAATGACAAGCGATAACCAACGTCGTAGAACCATTCCGCTCCTGCGTGCGGACCAATCAAGTTGTTCTGAGTGTACAGCTGGAACGTGGCACTTTGATTGTCGACTAGGTTCGGATTGGTCGAGTCCAGTCGGTAGCGGTCATCCATGTAGATATACCGGATGCCAGCGAAGCTCTTGAAGACATCCCAGCCCCAACGAACTTTGTTGAACTCAAGACTGTGAAACGAAGTCTCGATGGATTGAGATTGTTCCGACGCGAAGAAGTCTTGAGGAGCAACTCCAGGAGTTGCGGGCATTGGAGGGACGGCTGGAATGTTGATGCCATCGATCACTTGAGCCGGGGTGCCGGGAACAAATGGTTGCGCTGGTATTCCGGGAAAGGAGACTCCGAACGGCTGGACTGCGTCAGCTAGGTCGGTGCTGCTGAAGGTCGGTAGGATGCTGCCCGTGAAACTGGATGATTCCGAGATATCCGCGGTGCCCGAATAGCTGATTTCTCGTCCGTTGATGGCGTCGAATCTTTCTCCAAACGTGACTCGCCAGCCCGCGTCGAATTCAAAATCACCAAGGTCACCGATGGTGGAAAGAGTGATCGCGTCATCGGTTCGCGTATAGAGTAACGCTTCCAGATGTGCGTAGTTTCGGGCTTCACCTACGGATCCGTACAAGCCTGCTTTGCTGGCGATGTCGGCTGCGTTGTAGCATCCGCCGGGTCCGCAATTGCAGTCTCCACCGGATTCGCA
This sequence comes from uncultured Pirellulaceae bacterium, assembly GCA_937928215.1. GTDB lineage: Bacteria > Planctomycetota > Planctomycetia > Pirellulales > Pirellulaceae > Mariniblastus. The sequence continues at coordinate 12,654 of CALFWL010000083.1, forward strand.
GCCAGCTGCTCCGCTAGTGTTGCAGGTGTCACAACCTCCGCCGGAAACAACCGAGTCCGCCACATAGCCTGACTCTGAAAAGGTGGTTTCGGGCATGGCGACCGAGCCATCGTTGATCACCGATGGCATGGT
>CALFWL010000084.1 GCA_937928215.1 uncultured Pirellulaceae bacterium
TCCGGCGCACCTGCCGCAGTCGCGGGAGTCCAGGGCGGCGACATCATCATCGGCTTGGCCGGGCAGAAGATCGAAAACATTTACGACTACACCGCCATCATCGACAACCTGAAGATTGGGCAAGAAACCACGATCCGCGTGCAACGCGGCGACACCGTGCTCGAACTGAAAATCACGCCCCAGTCACGACAATGAGACCTGTCTGTTGGAGCGTGCCGGCAATGCAAGATTCACGTCGGATGTGCCGGACGAACGGTTGCAAGTTACAGTCCTCGATCGTGCCGAGCTTCTTGGCCGACAGCTTACCGACGACATCCGAAGGACTCGCATTCAACGTGCGGGAACCAATGAGTGATTTTGACGGTTGGATCGCGGCGATCAGGCCCATCGCGGCTGCCTTTGAATCGCCCGAAATTTGGTATTTCGTCGGTGGCCGACTCGAACGATCGGCGGATACAATCCCATTGATGTCCTGACTTCGGTGCAGACTCATTTATCGACGCTTTTGGCCAAATCAGCCGACTGAAAGCAATAATTTGGTGTTATCAAGTGTAACGACTTGGAATTTTCTTGCTTATTCCAAACCACGTCGTCACACTGATTGCCAAAGCCACACTGAATACCAAACCGAGAACCTTCCTACCTGTTTTTCGCCGAGTAAGCTTCCCATGACATTTCGCCCTTTATTCTATGTGTTGTCGTTGTTGTTCGCGGTGCTGACTCACCCTGTTCAGGCCCAGTTCACAACCGGCTTGGAAGGATATTGGGCGTTCGACTCTGACGGCGGTGATTCGTCGATCAACGATCGATCTCTCTCATTCAATGGCGGTTCCGGGTTCTCAACGGGGCTCTTTGGAGAGGCTCTTCAACTGACCGGCAACTCTGCACAATCAGCGCAACGCGCAACGGACGATTCCGAATTTGATTTTGATTCAAGTGATTTTACGGTTCAGATCTGGGCCAACTTTGCAAGCACAAGTGGAGAACAAACGCTGATCGAGAAATTTACCGGTGGCGCTGGTCCGGGATGGACGCTCACAAAACTTAGCGGTAACGGAATCCAGTTTTTTGCCGACGGAGCTACCAGTATCGTGACTCCAATGCAGACCATTCCGACCAGTCAATGGCATCAGTTCGTGGTTCGACGTGACGGGACCGCGTTCGATGTTTTTTTCAACGGACTGTCAACTGGATCGTCGACTTCCGCGTTAGCGATTGCGGATACGTCTCAGCCACTGTTGATCGGAGAACGGGAGGGCAGCCAGCAGTTCCCCGTCAATGGATTGCTTGACGAAGCCGCCATCTGGAGCCGCGCACTGAGCAACACCGAAGTCACCCAGTTGTACAACGGCGGCAACGGGAGGCCAGTGATTGCCACCATCCCTGAACCATCTTCAGCTTGCCTGCTGGCATGTGCCTTACTCGTACGGGTAACACGTCGCCGTCGTTGAAGTTCACTTGCGAGGATCGGGCCACAAGGGCACCGATTATTCTTGGGATAAAACTTCGAAAGTCGGACACCTGAACGACCGGGCAAGCGTTTCCGGCTTGAGAATTGAGCTACAGCGGCTTCGTTTGTACGGTTACACTATCCTGAATGAAACGCAAGAAGAAATCGAAAACCAACTCATCGGCCAAGCCCGCTGAGGATACGTCTCAGCCAATGAATAAGGCGAACGTGAAAACGCCGCCTTCATCGCACCGTCGTGGCGCGGGTGGGCAAATCTCGATGAATCGCCTGGTTTCTTTTGGCGTGCTGTTGGCGGTAATCATCCTGTTGGGCATCGTGTTCTATCAGGTCATGGCCAGCTTCTTGATCCCAATGTTTCTGGCAGCGTTGCTGGTCGTGATTTTCGAGCCGTTCCATCAATGGTTTCTTCGAAAATGCGGAGGACGTGAAACACTTGCCGCCGCCTTGACCACGCTCAGCATCATGCTGACCGTACTCGTGCCAATCGGCCTTTTACTGACCTTGGCCGTCGCCGAAAGTCAGTCGCTATTCCGCCAGTATCGTTCTTCCCAACTGGTCCAGTCGTTGACCGACCTTCGAAAAAGCTTGAAGTTGGATTTGCCATTATCCGAGCAATTCCGCCAGATCGGATCACGTTTTGACAGCCTGCATTCGCAGCTATTGAATGACGAGATGCAGAGGCAACGGCTGGGCGTATCGGAGATTTATCAAAACGCGGCCGAGATTGCCGAGGCAAGCAACCTAGCATGGCCTCCTCATGACGAAGCAGAAACAGCGGCGGCCTCAAGCGACACACGGCGAACCCAGGAAAACTGGGCGATGTTCCATCAGCACCTTGCCAAAGCACGAGAGATTGATAAATCAACCAACTGGGAATTTACCAAGGCAGTCGACGACGTTTCTGAGTCCGAACTGCAACGCCACAAGAATCTGCGCGAATATCAGCATGAGCTGAGTGAGGCGAACGCTTACTTTGAGAAGTTCAAGGTCGCTTTTCTGGGAGGACGAACTCGCGCGTTGTTCACTCAGGCGGTCAATCCTTCCAATGAACAAATTGAGTCTTACGCGACCTCGGTCTCTGAGTTCATCCGGAACAACCTAGCCAAACTTGGCGGAGCAACTTCCGCATTTCTCGGTAGCCTGTTGGTGGGTACCGCGATCATGATGTTCAGCCTGTACTTTTTTCTGCTCGACGGAGAACGCATGATCAAGTCCGTGCAAGGGCTCTCACCGTTGGACGACGAACACGAAACCGAATTGATCGAGGAGTTCGGGCGTATCAGCCGAGCGGTGGCAGTTGCCACGTTGCTTTCTGCGTTGACGCAAGGTGTTCTGGCGGGGATCGGATTTTATTTCTGCGGGCTTGAGTCGATTTTCCTGCTGACGCTGTTATCCGCCGTGCTGGCGATGGTACCGTTTGTCGGAGCCGCTTCCGTCTGGATCCCCTGTTGTCTGTATCTTTACTTCGTCGATCAAAACCTCACCGCCGCGATCGGTCTGGCGGTCTACGGCGTGGCGGTGATCTCGATGGCGGATAACATCATCAAGCCGATGGTCCTGCACGGTCAGTCGAATCTGCACCCGCTGCTGGCGCTGCTGAGCGTCATTGGAGGGGTGACCGCATTAGGCCCGATAGGAATTGTCGTCGGCCCGATGGTCGTCGTATTCTTGCAAACGCTGCTGAAGATTTTGCGAAGCGAGCTGGATGGAATTGAGAACGACCTAGACACCGCATGAAAAAGGCCGACGAAACATGTTCGACGGCCTTCGCAGTTGCGGTTCGCAACCGGATTGTTTGACACAGTTGCGATGTGGACTACCAACCGCGACAACTTCTTCCGTAACCGCCACGATACCCGCCGTAACCGCCACCGTAGAACGAACGTCCGTAGCCGCCATACCCGTAGGACGGACGGAACGACGAATAGCCGAAGCTGACGCCGCCTGGACGATAACCGTAGCCGCGTCCGTAGCCGTAGCCACCAAAGCCCGGCCCGAAACCGCCGAAGCCATTGCCAACTGAAATTGCGAATCCAGAACCACCACGATAGAACTGGGCCTGAGCTTCTTGGGGTGCTGCCAGAGCAATTGCGCCCATGGCGACGAGAAGTGCTAATGCACGTTTCATAACTATCTCCTGAAATTGGATACCGAGAGGGACCGCCAGTTCTGACACTACTGCTGATGTCACGAGACAACGGAATGGCAGCAGCCACAGACCTTGGCTGTGGAGAGACACATTTCACTCCATCGTCCACTCCTTGCATGTCACGTGCCGAAACTTAATCAGCCGCCTGCAATCGACTTAAACGTTGGTATCCCATTGGTAATTGCGTTCGATATCACTCTGCCACCCCGCCTTGCGTTGGTCCGCATTGTGTTCCTCTTGATCACACCGCGCACTCAATCGGACCACGAGATGAACGGCTGTTCCGCAAAAGCCAAAAGTCATCACGCCGATCCAATGGCATGATTGTCACCACCGGTCAGGTCAACGCGACCTGACAAAACGAAAAAGCCCGCTGAAATCAATCAGCGGGCAAGTGACAATCGTTCTGTTGAAACCGAGCTCACCCGGCAACCTTGATATCGATCTTCCGCGGCAAAACTTTTTCGGACTTTGGCAACTCGATCGATAACACTCCGTTTTCGAACGCTGCTTCAATTCGATCTGCATCAACGAGCGTCGTGAATTCGAACTTGCGTCGAAACTCGCCCGACCGCTGCTCCACTTTCAAAGCCCGTTCACCTTCGGGCAACGTCAACTTCTTTCGCGTCCCGGAAATTTCCAGCACACCATCATGCATTTCAACGTTCACATCGTCAGGTGCGACGCCTGCCAGTTCCATGGAAACGTGGTAGACCGTGTCGGATTCCGAAATATTGGTGCGAGGCGACCAGTGACCTTGTGGCTTGGCTTCACCCTCACCAAAAAATTGCTCAAAAAGGTTCTCGACATCCACTTGGAAATCACCGAACGGAGTCGCGATACGATTCTTTGTTTGATTGCAGTTCATGATATTCATGTCTCCAGAGAGTTACTTGGCAAATCCATTTCGACCAGCTACTGACGTTTTGGCAGCACGGGTCGGTGAACTGACTCGTTACATTGCAACGGCCGTGCCAAACTTGTGCAAGAACATCAGAACCACGGTTTTTGCCGGCCGAAACGCCTGTCGCTCGTGCAAGGACAAACGCAAAAATGACAGCGTCTCGGTCATTTCTGACATGACGATCTGGCCATTCTGGCGGCCCGCAGCTCGCTACCGCTCGAAAACCGCCACGGTCCATTCAGCAGACCATCTGGCTCGCAGAAAACAGCGCTGACCCGATGATCAACCTTCGTACTTGGCGACGATGATCGACGCGTTGTGACCGCCGAACCCAAAGCTGTTGCTCATCGCGTACTGAATTTCGCGATCGCGGGCAACGTTCGGCGTGTAGTCCAGATCGCATTCCGGATCGGGATCGGTCAAGTTAATCGTCGGAGGAATTTTTGACGCAAGGATCGCCTTAATCGAAAGAATCAACTCGATGCCGCCGCTGGCCCCCAGTGAATGCCCCAGCTGACTTTTGGTGCTGCTGATGCTGACACCTTGGGCCGCATCTCCAAAGATCGCTTTGATCGCTTTCGTTTCGGCCTTGTCACCCAGTGGAGTGCTGGTGCCATGAGCGTTGATGTAATCAATTTGCTCGGGCTTCAACCCGGCATGATCGAGCGCCACTTGCATTGCGGCTGCGGCTCCGGTGCCGTTTTCATTAGGAGACGTGATATGCCCCGCGTCGCAGGTCGTTCCAAAACCAACAACCTCGGCCAGAATATTCGCACCACGATCCTTCGCGTGCTCCAACTCTTCAAACAACAGCAACCCGGCTCCTTCGGCAAAGACAAAACCGTCGCGGCCTGAATCGAACGGGCGACTGGCTTGGGTTGGTTCTTCATTTCTGCTTGACAACGCTTTCATGTTTTGAAAAGCGCTCAGGCCCATTCGAGTCATTCCGGCTTCCGTTCCTCCCGAAACGACGAAGTCACAGATGTTACTTCGAATTAAATCCAGCGAATTCCCCAACGCGTTTCCAGCACTCGCACAGGCAGTCGCAACGCTATAGTTGGGCCCGCGCATGCCGTAGCGAATCGCGATGTTTCCACCACCCGCGTTAAGCATCAGTTTTGGAATCGTCAACGGTGAGACTCGGCCAGGACCTTTGTGAATCAGACGCTCCATCTGTTCAGAAATCGTCGTCATGCCACCGATTCCGGACCCCATCACGACGCCAAACCGCGATTTATCCCGATACGAATCCAGATCGATTCCACTGAAGTTCATCGCTTTGTCGGCACAGTAAAGAGCCAACTGGGTATAGCGATCGACTTTGTTCGCTTCTTTGCTACCGAGCAGATCCGTTACATCCCAATCGTAGATATCACCGCCGATCTTGATTTTCATGTCCGAAGTATCGAACAGCTTAATATCGTGAATGCCGCTTTCACCGGCCAACACACGAGCCCAACAATCATCCACGTCGCAACTGAGTGATGTCGCAATACCCCAACCGGTGACGACTACCCGCCGTGTCATACGTTTGCCTGTGATACGAGGATGTGGAAGTGGAGAATGTGAAAGTGTGAAAAGTATGCGCTGTGGGAATCAGTTTACCGGCAGAACAGCCCCAACGCAAAACGGATCCAATTGTGATCTCGACCCAAAAAGCATCTTTAGCAGCAATCACTTAAACGAACTGAATCAGATTGACATCACCCAAAACGGCCACCGGCAAGAATCTCCGGGAGGCAAATACTGTGCAAACCGTCGACGTGAGGCCGAGAAGCGAGATGGAATTTACCGGATGCAATTTACTGTAAGGCATACTGAACATGACATGACGCCAGATGATTGATCGATATGTTCGATCTCGCGATCCGCATAAAAACAAATTCCGCACAAGGAAGGCCATCGACATCCCTCGTGCGGATTGAAAAATCGGATCAACGTCCATGCAGCTGTCGATCCCGATGCCTGAAAAACGCGTAAGACGAGCAGCTTCAAATCAAATATTGAAACCTGAGTCGCAGGCGGGAAACAGGAACGAAAATCGTTCAGGCTGGGTCAAATCAACTAGGAAGCCGCAGAGGCATTACTGTTAATATGATCAATCGCTTCTCCAACGGTCTGAATTTTTTCAGCCGCATCATCCGCGATATTGATATCAAACTCCTCCTCTAACTCCATCACCAACTCAACTGTATCCAGTGAGTCAGCGCCGAGATCGTTTACGAAGTTCGACTCTGGTTTGATTTTATCTTTATCAACGCCAAGCTGTTCGGCTACGATGTTGACAACGCGTTCTTCGACCGACGACATAAATCGGCCTCCTTCTCTGAAAACTACCTTGCGGAGAACTATACTTTTTCTTTGCTTCACATCGTTCTTGCGAACTGACGTGGGACCCCATGATGCCTGTGACAAAACGGGCAGGCCCCAAAATCAAGTGCCTGAGAATAGAGGATAAAGTCAAAATGGGTCAAGCCAAAATTGCCTCAAAACCACGTTTTCTTACGGTTCACAGTGTCGAGCCTGTAGCGTCCATCACGCAGTCATTCCACCATCAACCGTCAAAACCTGCCCAGTCACGTAGCTGGCTGCCGGACTGGCCAAAAATAACACGCAGGCTGAAACGTCGTCGGGTGTACCGATTCGGTTGGCGGGAATGCGTTTTTTCACCTCACCCAACAACGTGTCGCCCAGTTTCTTGGTCATTTCGGATTCGATAAATCCTGGAGCAACCGCATTGACCGTCACTTTTCGCTTCCCGAGCTCTTTTGCAAGACTGCGAGTCATCCCGATCACGCCCGCCTTGGACGCCGAGTAATTCGTCTGGCCTGCATTGCCGATCAATCCCGAAACACTGGAGATATTAATGATCCGACCGTAACGCTTCCGCATCATTCGTTGAGCCGCCGCCCGAGTAAACAAAAAAGTGCCACGAAGATTGACGGCAATCACGTCGTCCCATTGCTCGTCCGTCATCACCGGTAGCAGGGTATCACGAGTGATTCCAGCGTTATTCACCAAAATGTCCAACTGCCCCCACTCTTCGGCTACGGTTTCGACAATTTGTTCGATGTTGTCTTTCACGCTGACATCGGCCGCCATGACCTCCGCCGAACCGCCCGCTTCGGTGATCGCCTTGACGGTTTCGGTCAGCTTTTGCTCGTTTCGAGCCACACAAGCGACTCGGGCTCCCGCGGCAGCAAGGGCGATAGCCATCGATTGACCCAGCCCCTGCGAGGCACCCGTTACGATGGCGTTTTGACCTGACAGGTCAACTTTCAATGATTCAAGACTCATGACGTTTCAGCTTGGAAGTGGATAGTTTTTGGTTAATCGGTTTTCGGTTTTCGGTTTTCGGTACTCGGTACTCGGTACTCGGTACTCGGTACTCGGTACTCGGTACAGTCAGCTATTCGGGGACGCCGTGGCACGGCACTTTGCGATTGATTCGTTTCATCAATCCACGCAACACCCGACCGCTGCCAATTTCATAAAACTCATCGTACCCGTCAGCCAACATTCGCTCCATAGAATCCTGCCACAGAACCGGAGAACAAACCTGCTTCACCAGCAGCGATCGAAATTCGTCGGGTTGCTGGTGAACGGAAGCGTCCACGTTGGAATAAACCGGAAGACTCGTTTCGGACATCTCAGCATTGGCCAAGGCTATCGCAAGCTTCTCAACCGCGGACTCCATCATGTCGGTATGAAACGCTCCAGCGACCGCCAACGGAATACACTTCATCGCTCCAGCCTCGGTGGCAATCGCTTCCACGGCCTGACAAGATTTCTCGCCACCCGAGACCACGATGTTCCCTTTGCAAAGCAAGTTAGCAATCTGTAGCACTTCTCCGTCCACTCGTGCCTGATCGCAAACCGACTGGACGACATCGCGATCAAGTCCCAAAACGCTAACCATTCCACCCACCGTTTGATCGGCAGCCGCCTGCATGGCTTGCCCACGCAACTGAACCAGCTTCAGACCATCTTCAAAGCTCATCCCGCCCGCAAATGCGATCGCGGTGTACTCCCCTAGGCTCAACCCCGCCGCTCCGGCGCAGTTTTTGACGACCTCGGGTGAATCGATCTTGAGTTTCTCCAACGCCACCATGCTGGTGACAAACAACGCCGGTTGACTGACTTCCGTCATGTTCAGACGCTCGGCCGGCCCGTTAAAACAAACGTCCGCAAGGTCATACCCGAGAACATCAGAGGCATGATCAAACATCTGCACGGCGACGGGCAGTTCGTCAAACAATGACTTGCCCATGCCGATCGCTTGAGCTCCTTGGCCCGGAAAAAGAAACGCGGTTTTACTCAAAGGTTTGTCTCGAAAGAATGAAAAAAGCACGCCGTGGGGCAGGTCATCGGTTCGCCAATCTATTAGGCGGTTTTTCGAGTGTCAACGTGGGCAATACTAATCGCGAGGACGATTCAACTCAATCGAACAGCGTCGCACCTTCGTTGGTTTGTGGCGGATCGAAATCCAGATGAGCAAACGCTTTGGGTGTCGCTACTCGACCACGCGGCGTTCGCAAAATCAATTCGCTACGTAACAGAAACGGTTCGACCTCATCGGCAAGCGTGTCGGTTACCGAATTCATCGTCGCGGCAAGCGTTTCGATCCCCGTCGGACCGCCCATGCAAACGCGAATCAGCGTGTCCAGGTATTTTCGGTCCTGCCGATCCAACCCCAGCCCGTCGATCTCGGCCATCGACAGCGCATCCCGCGCGACATCCAATGTGATCTTCCCCGCGGCGCGGCTTTGAGCAAAATCGCGTACCCAGCGCAATCGATTGTTGGCCACCCGAGGCGTACTGCGACTTCGAGCAGCAATCTCAATGGCGGCCTCCTGAGCAATTTCGATCTTCAGCTTGTTCGCATTGCGAGTCACGATCTGGGCGAGTTCTTCAAGCGAGTAAAAATCTAGTCGCTCGCGGATTTGAAATCGATCACGCAGCGGCCCGGTCAGCATCCCCGCCCGCGTCGTCGCGCCGATCAGCGTGAATGGTCGCAACTTGAAATTATGAGTCCTCGCGTTGATGCCTTCGCCCAGAATCATGTCGATGCGAAAATCTTCCATCGCGGTGTACATGTATTCTTCAACCGCTTTGGGAATGCGGTGAATTTCGTCAATGAACAGAACCTGCTTGGCTCGCAAGTTCGTCAAACTGGGCACTAGGTCCTTCGGCGCTTTCAGACTGGGGCCCGAAAGAAAATCAACGTGCACTCCCAGTTCAGCCGGAATGCAAGTCGCAAAGGTTGTCTTGCCCAGCCCCGGCGGTCCATCGAACAGAACATGCCCCAGCACTTCGTCCCGCTGACGAGCCGCATCGATCGCGATCTGAAGACGTGCGATCACGTCCCGCTGGCCGACCATTTCGCTCATTCGCGAAGGGCGCAGCGTGGGATCGTCTTCCTTCGCCTCGGGTGTTTTGGAAAGTATCGTTTCGCGAGCCATTAAAAATCGACCGTCAGCCTACACTAACCGATAAAGTTTGCGTCGTTTATCAAAACCAGACTATACCATTGCCTGACAATCGGCGGGAACCTCAATCGCTCCGATTCTGCGGCGGTCCCATCGTCGGTCCGGGCAGCTAGAATGTCCTACAGCATGAAGAAATCTCGCAAATTCAGTCGCTCCCTTGGCACTCACTTCGACCGCAGCGCAAATCCGATCTATCTGGTCGATAAAAATCGGCAGATCCTTTATATGAACCCCGCCTGCCTCGCATGGGTGGGGCTCGACGCCGAAGAAGCGGAAAACTCGCAGTGCTTCTTCACATCCGAAGAAACCGTCGCCCCGAAAGACGATCCCATCAAAGGGCTCTGCCCGCCCCCGGCGATTTTCTCGATTGAACAAATAGAAACACAGACGGATTCCCAAACAGATTCGCGACCGAGCCCGCAAGTGATGACCGCAAACGTGTTCACTTCCTTGCCCAATGGAACGGATTCGCGATCGGTCACTTTTCACCAAGCCATTTTTCACCGCTTAACCGAAGACGAACAACTTCTAGCGGTGCTGGCTGTCGTCGACGTGGAATCAACCATCCAGTCGGCCGTCGCTACCGGTCCCGTGAAACCTGAATCCGCTCGGTCAAACGCGCTACACGAAGCCTTAGCCGCAATCCGCCAGCATCATCAGGTTAGTTACTCGATGGGGAATCTGATTGGCACGAGCCCCTTTGCCGAACGCTTGCGCCGACAAGCCACAGCGATCATCGGGCTGGAGGCAGAAACGGTGATCATCGGGCCTCCCGGCAGCGGGCGAGAACATCTGGCTCGCACGATCGCGACATCGTGCTGTGATGATAGTGAAAGCTTTCCCGTTACTGTGTTGTATTGCGTTCTGGCAGACAACGAATTGACACAGGAATCGATCGATCAGGTCGCCAACTTGATTACCCGAAAAACCAGGCGTGGGCGAAAGGTTGCCGCTCCACCACCTGAACAAGTGACACCGATCCTGCTGCTGCTGGACATCGACAAACTGATCCCGACCGCGTTGCTGCATGTAGAAAATTTTCTCCAGCGAAGTGGAAGCGAATGCCGAGTCATCGCGACATCTGAAGTATCCTTGCTGGAACTTGCTCGCGATGGAAAATTCCCAACTAGTATCGCCCATCAGTTGACCACCATCGAGGTTCCACTGATTTCACTCTCGCAACGACGCGAAGACATTCCCCTGATGGCTCAAGCCTTTGTCGAGCAAGCCAATCGCACTCGTGAGATGCAACTGGAAGGCTTTGATGACGCATCGATGCAATTGCTCAGCGAGTTTCATTGGCCCGGAAACCTAGAACAACTACAACAAGTTGTCGACGCCGCCTGCGAGAACGCGTCTGCGCCCATCATTCCGGTTGCCGATCTGCCTAGCTCGTTTCGACACGCAGTTCATGCGTTTCGAATCGGCGAACCGGAAGAAACGAAAATTGAGCTCGACCGGTGGCTCGAGCAACTGGAAATGGAACTGATTCAACGCGCGGTGTTTCAAGCGAAGGGCAATAAAACGAAGGCGGCCCAACTGCTGAGCATCTCGCGATCGCGACTGATCCGACGGATGGATCATTTCACTCTGTCTGCTTCCGCGGGCGGACCAGATGCGTCTGGGGCCAAGCGGCCCGACAAAGATAGTGGCTCGGAAGACCTGCTGATCGACCCGTCCGCATTCGAGGAACTTGAATGAACGAGCGACTTCTTCGTCCCCATCAGACTCGGCGAAAGATCATCAGCTTGACTCGGACCGACCGCTGGCTGTCGGTGATCAGGCATCATTCGACGCACCAACAGCGAATCACAGCGCTCGATTGGAGCGACCTGGTGACCGAAAGCCGTAGGTGGCCGGGCAGTGCGATCGTTGTCGAAGTGGATGAAGTTAACCTAGCAGCGGCGTGCCGGTTTTCATTGGATCGACCGGACCTGCGAGCACGTTGTGGCCTGTTTTCGGTCACGGATTTCTCGTCACCTGTCGCGGTCAACGCGCTGGCGATCGCGGGCTACATGTGGACTTGCCGCAGCCCACTGGCCGCGCACCGACTTTTCCGACAAATCGAACGCTACCATCAGGAAAATCCAGCCAATCACTCGGGAATCGAAACCGAATTCAGGCAACGGCTCCCGTGGGAGCGCGCCGGTCGCTACGCTGGTAGCCGGTTTGAAAAAACTCAATTTTCCGTTTTGCCACCTGAACTGCACGCCAACGGGGCGCACGAACTGGTAAACAAATCTGACCCTCTGGGCGATACCCAAGAACGCAATGACTGACTCAAACGAACTCAATACCAAAGTCCAACAAACGCTCAAGACAATCGCCGACCCGGAAACCGGCCGACCGCTGAAGAATCAAATTCATGCGGTTGCAGCCGACGATGACTCGATCAGCGTTGAGGTCGGCCTTACTAGTTTCGCCGCTCCGATTCGAGACAAGTTTAAGTCAGACATTGAGACGGCTCTCACAAAAGCGTTTCCTGATGTCGGCTCGATCAACGTCACCGTCACCGATCACGATCGACCGGCTCAGCCAATCGGCCAAGTCGGCATTACCGCCAAAGCCGTGATCGCGGTCGCAGCAGGCAAGGGCGGCGTCGGCAAAAGTACCGCCGCCGTCTCGATGGCCATCGCGCTCAAGCGGGCCGGTTGCAAGGTTGGAATTTTGGACGCGGACGTGTACGGTCCCAGTGTGCCTCAGTTGACCGGCGTGCGAGGACAGGTCGCGAAAGAAGGCAACAAAATCGTGCCGTTGGATTTTGATGGCATTCCGCTGATGAGCATCGGGTTTCTTGTGCCCCCCGGAGAAGCCGTTATCTGGCGAGGCCCAATGTTGCATTCGACCATCACGACTTTCCTGCGCGATGTTGCTTGGGGAGATTTAGATTATCTGATCATCGACATGCCACCAGGCACGGGTGACATCGCGCTGAGTCTTTCACAGATGCTGCCGCTGACCGGAGCCGTGATCGTCTGCACGCCCCAGGAAGTCGCGTTGATCGATGCGATCAAGGCCGTTGGAATGTTCCGTAAAGTGAAGATCCCAGTACTCGGTCTGATCGAAAACATGAGCAGTTTCGTCTGCCCGGACAACGGCAAAGAATACGACATCTTTGGCAAGGGCGGAGCGAAGAAGTATGCCGGTCAGGACAAAATCCCATTTTTGGGCGAAATCCCAATCAATATCCAATTGCGGGAACGCGGTGACGCGGGGGAAATGGCGGCCAACTTCGAAGATAAGAATGTGGCTCCCTATCTGGAAGCGATCGCGAAAACGCTCTGCCAACAACTGGCCGATTCAGCGGCCGCGAATCCTCCGCAAGCTCAACTGCCTGTACTCGGATAAACGCATTTCACTCTCTAGAGGACCGTTGCCACCAGCAAGGCAAGGATCAGCGCAAAAAAGTAGGGCCGTCGATCGATATCGCAGGCCCTTTCTCGTTGTTTCAGTCAGTAGAATCCGTTCAGAGAACCGAACTACTTCTTGCGCTTAGCGGCTTTCTTTTTCTTCTTTACGACCTTCTTCTTTTTCTTGGTCGCTTTCTTCTTCTTGGCTACCTTTTTCTTTTTGGTTGCCTTCTTCTTCTTTTTAGTCGCCTTCTTCTTAGCTACCTTTTTCTTAGCTACCTTTTTCTTGGTTGCCTTCTTTTTGGTTGCTTTTTTCTTCTTAGCGACTTTTTTCTTTTTGGCCACAGGACGTCCTCCGTTAATAGACCGTGGCGAATTCACTACACACTGCAAACACGAGTTCGACAGCCCTGAGCAAACTCACCATTCGAAAAAAAACCATAACACATGATGGTTCGAATGATACGACTGCCTGTCGATCATCGGTGATCGACGTAACTGAAGTCGTTTGCACTTAATCGCTAACGACTTCGCTTGCAGTCCCGTTTCGATAGTTTTAGGAAACAAACTGAACTTTTCAATATTGTTTTTGCAGTTTTCGGAATTTTGATCATGGAACATGAGTCAGTTTTTTGCGTTCGAACCCTTCTCTTCAATCCGTTCAGGAAGTTTGCACGACGATCAAACCATCCGACGGCCAAACCTCAACTGCAACGAACAGTTAATGCCTTACAATAATTTCTTTCCTCAACTGTTTTGTCTCGTGTCGAAACACGAGCGAGTCAATCTGAACTCGATCGAGTCCAAAATTCTGCTGGAACAAGTTCTCGCACGGGTTTCAATCAACCAAACGATCAGCCTTAAGTGTATGAAAAACAAGCATTTATCGAATCAAACCGCGACTACTACAGGTTGGCTAATAAAACCGAATGATCCCAACACGTTGCGTCTCAAAATGAACTCAACGATGAAATTAAAAGCACGTGTTGCTGTTCTGATCAACTGTCATCTCGTGAAAAATCATTTGCGTGATCACAAACTTCTATCATCCACAACCGTTTCTACCTTCGCGCAGAGTCAACTTCGGTTGCGTCGCGAGTGTTGTTCTAACCAGACTGAATCAGACTAAAAAAAATTTGATTTTTTTTCCAAAACGAAGCACTTGAGGCCATTCGTTTGCCTTCGTCACGTTTCGAAACGTCACAACAAGGAAGAACTCGCAAACAAACGAACTCATTTTTATTGCCGCGCGTTATCAAAAAATACTGCCGATACGGCAACGCGAGATGACGTTCGCCGTCGTCATGGCAAGAAGAGTCTCTCAGCTGGAAAATTACCAAGGCCGTCCGGTACCGCCGGCTTGCTGGAGACTTTGATAACTCTGCCACGCCATGTAGCCGAAGAAGAATCCGATGAATTGATCTCCGTTCTTGAGACCCCAAACTGCCATCCCGATTCCAGCGGCGATGGAAAGAATCAGACTGTTCTTCAAGCCGTTCCACGGGTCAAATTTCAAGAACAGTTCGCGGGAAACTTGGCCTCCGTCCAACGGGTAGATGGGAACCAGATTGATCAGGTTCCAGAAGAGATTGATCAACACGCCCGCCCAGATCACGCTCATCACACCGGGTACTTCCCCCATCGCCGTTCCATCAAGGTTTGGAACAGGAAGTGGGATAAATCCAAATATCGTGGACCAGAAAACGGTTCCACCGGCCGCATAAACAAACGCCAGCAGAGGGACGATCAGCAGCATGCCAGCAAACGGTCCAGCCAGCGAAATGATGATCTGCTGATTGCCGGTGAAACGACCGCCGCCGGATCGCGCCCAAGCCATATTCCCTGAGTCGGCAATTGCCAAGCCTCCCATCCAATACAACACGATCCGACCGGCCTTGCCAAAATACTGATACGCCAACACGTGCCCCAGTTCATGCACCAGTATCGACACAAAGATCACTGCAATTCCCAACAAGACGCGAACACCCGTGTTCAGCTCAGGGTCGCGAACCCAGTTGGCTCCGAACAGCAGCCCAATCAAAAAGAAACCGGGATGAACTCGCACCGGAATTCCAAACAGATTGAAGCTCAAATCGTAAGGCGTGTAACCGGGCTCGCTGAGTAGCATATCTTGGTTCCGAAATCGGTTGAAACAACCTCCATCAGAATGGAAGTCAGGTTGGCGAATTGCCATTCGGAGATTTTAACGACAGCTGCTGCAAAAGCCACTCCGCTGCACGATCCGTGGCACCCGGCCGCGCGTACTCGATCGCCAGCTGATCCAACCGCTGAATGTTCTGAGCCAACCGTTCCGGATCGTTCAACCACGCGATCGCCTTTTGTGCGACCGCGTTTGCCGGGTTCCCGACGGTCACGTACTCGGGCATCACGGCCGCTTCTTCGTTGCCGTTGCTTGCTAACGCATCAGGGTTGTAGACACCCCACGTTCGTTTACGAATATCCGTCGCCGCGATCAAATTCACCAGCGTGATGAACCGAGTCCGCAGCAGAAATGCCTGAGCGACCATCATCCAGCGAGCGATTTGATAAACGATAATCGTCGGTTTACGGTAATGCAGCAGCTCAAGCGAGACCGATCCACTACAAGCCAAACAAAGCGTGCTCGAACGCATCAGTTCGGGTGTCCGGTTCACGTAAGAATCAATTGCCCCGGTTCGTTGTTCAAGCAATTCATTCGCAACTTCTTGATGTTTCTCGTTGAAGCATGCGATCGCGACGCCACACTCAGGAACCTCGGCCATGATTTGATCAGCCGCATCGAGCAAAATCGGCAAGTGGCGACCGACCTCTTGGTTGCGAGACCCCGGCAGGAGCGTCACCAATGGGCGAGGATCGCGATCCAACCGCCCTGAAAAAGTTTCGTCATACGTCTGAGTCGCCAGTTGATCAAAGTATGGGTGACCGACATAAGTCGCTTCACAGTTTCGATTGGTAAACCATTCGACCTCGAACGGCAGCTTACAAAGCACATGGTCGACAAACTTTCGAATCTTCCGCACTCGCCACGGAGCCCAGGCCCACATCTGAGGTGCGCCGTAGTAGTAAACCGGGATACCGTGCTTTTTGGCTCGCTTGGCGATATGCCAGTTGAAGCCGGGGTAGTCGATCAGCACAACGGCGTCGATTTGATGCTGTTGGAAGTAGTCCTCCGCCTGATCAACGAGGCTGAAGAAGAATCTAAGTTTCTTGACCACCTCCCAAAAAAACATCACGGCCATCTGAGTCAGATCGTAGTGGACATCACAGCCAGCAGCGGCCATTTTCGGCCCGCCAAATCCAACGCACTCGATCGAGTCATCGTGCTCCTTCAACCGTCTCACAAGGTTGGAACCATGCAGATCGCCACTTGGCTCACCAACTGAAAAGAAGATACGGACAGGCACTGTTATTGAACCGCTGTAATTGAACTTGAGCGAGAGAGGTGGGATGAGAATGTTCACCCGCGGCGTCGTGATGAAACGCAGGCGATCGAATGTCTTAGTTGGCTCGGTTGGCTTCGCTTTCTGGCCGATCGCGACCTAGGCACGAACGATCACGGACGCAGTAGCAAACTATCGCAGACGTTTGTCGACGGCCTGCTGCGTTGATTCGCCTTTCGTTGATTCCTCTTTCGTTGATTCCTCTTTCGTTGAGCCCTCTTTAGAACTGGCAAAGGCAGGCTTGAACGATTGAGCGAAACGTTTGGGCTCAAAGATCAGTTCCACTTTTTGCTTCGTTGATTCTGCCGTGTTGATGGCCGCAACGCACTTCTCGCAACATAGCTTGATGGGGACGCCGTCAACGACGGCCGAGTGCTCGGTGCTGACTGGGCCACCGATCAATGGGCATCCGGTCTGAATGTACTGCCCGGTGATGGCCAATTGTTGATTTGCCGCGATGGCGTGTTTTTCCGGTGACTTACGGAAAGCGTCTGCACATTTCTGACAACAGAAGAACACTCTGCCATCGAGATGGTCCACGGCATGTTCAACCGACATTTTTCGTTTCGAATGCACGGGGCATCGAGCCTCCGCGATGTCGATCTGTTGTTTATCGACGGCAACAGGTGACGTATCGACTTTGACGAATGCTTCATCAAACGCTTCGTTCCCAAAAACCTTTTCGGCTCGGTCGGCCATCTCTGGCACATCGCTGACCTTCCTCAAGCACGACGGACAACAGAACGCAATCTTCGTTCCCCCGACATTCGCGGTATAAAGTGAATCGACTTGACTGCCTGAGATTGGGCACTTCGCCTGCCTGTACTGGCCGGTCAGAACTAGCTGATGATTGGCTTTGGTCGCAAACGCTGTGGGCTTTGCACGGAATTTTTCGGCACACTGCTCGCAACACACGTAAACTAGTCCTTCTCGGTACCTGACGGATGCGTCAGGCGTCGCGTTCTTGTCACCGTTGACAATGCACTTGATTCCGCTCAAATCCTGCGAAAGGGTATCGGTTGGTGCCAAGAGAACAATTGCACAAAATATCGTCGACACGACGATGGAGGCGTTCAGGCTCTTGTTCGTCATCTGGATTCCCCGCCAAGTTACAACATAAATCGTTTCCGATTGATCAGTCGACAAAATTCAAGCCTCCGTGGCAAGAGTGATCACAGATCTCTGACCGGGAACGCGGCCCCGATTCAAGATGCCAGCATGAAATGACCGAAGCCTCTCAAGAATCCGAAGACAGAGCATCGACCGGTTTTTTTACGTCATGCGTTCGGTCAACGTCAAAATGGGTGCTACAACTGAGCGACATTGTCGTCGTCGCCGTGGGAGCCATCGCGTTGTTCGCGTTTGCCGCTCGATTTTCGTGGGCTGCGGATTTGTGTTGTCAATTCCGAGTGCAACTGCTGATGTTCTTGGCTCCCGCGACGATCGTCTATTGGGTCGGAAGACGGGGCGGAATTGCCTGGTGGGTATTGATGTGTACCGTTGCCAACCTGCTACCTGTGTTGCCGTACGTGGTGCCAAAGGCAAACGCGAACGCAACCCCACACGGACAGGTGACTCGGGTCATGATGTTGAACTTGCTGAAAGGCAACAAGCATTATGACGACGTGATTGGTTACCTTCAGGAACATGATCCGGATATTTTCATCGCTCTGGAAGCAGATCAAGAATGGACCGAGGGCCTCAGGCCGATTCGTTCGAGCTACCCGCATCGCCATATTGTCGATGATCGAGGCACAAGCAGTATCGCGGTCTACTCGCAACTTCCTTTTGATGGCGTTGATGTCCATTATTCGACTCGGCGCAAACTGCCGTCGCTGGACTTGAGATTCACGATTGATCAGCAGCCCATCCATGTTTTTGCCACTCATCCGTACGTGCCGCTGACCTTGGAGACGGCTCGCATGAGAAATGAACAGCTGGAAGAAATTGCCTATCTGATGAACCACGCGGGTTCACGAATCCTGCTGGGTGATCTCAACTGCACTCCTTGGTCGCCTTATTTCGCGGACCTGATAGAGGGAACCGGCATGACACCCGCCGGGCACGGACGAGGCTTACGACCGACGTGGTATCGCAGAGCCCGCGCATACGGTCCGCTGCGCCAGACTTGGGTCTTTGCATTGAAGCTGGATCACATGTTGCTCAGCGACGACTTGACCGTCGTCGATCATCGAATCGGACCTTGCCTTGGGTCTGACCATCGTCCGGTCATGGTCGATTTCACCAGAAAGAATGTGGCGCGGTGAACCGACGTTCAGCGCCAAGGTTATCGTGAGTGCCGTGGCTCGATCAGGCTGAAGGTCAGCAGCCACCCTGTGAACACGCAAGCCGCTCCGATCAGAAACACAAACTCGAAACTAATCGAGTCGACCAACCCACCCATGAAGGCTGACATCAGCACCGGCGGAGCCGCAATGCAAAGCCCCAGCGTGCTGAGGTAGCGAGGTCGATCGTCCGGTTCGCAAATTTCCAGCGTGTAGTTGTTGAGTGTGCGAATGGTGACCGGCGTCAGCCCCAACAGGACGAACACCACATTGAACCAATCACGGTCCACCGCCTGCGTCCTTGAAAGAAACAGCGACAGCATCGGAGCGACACAAAGCGCTAACATCAGCACGTTCAGAACTCGCCGATTTCCAAAACGATCGGCCACCCAACCGGATGGCACACTGAATAAGGCAGTGCCAAGATTCTGTGCGATCAACCAAGGGATCAGCGCCGTCAGACTGAACGACAATCGAGACCGTCCCATCGACTGATAGTGCGGAAACAAGGTCAGACTCATCCCGAACATCATCCCGATGATCGCCAGCCGCCGAAAATTATGGTCGTGCAAGAAAGTTTCCATCGCCGCATGGTAAATCTGGCGGCTTGAGTGTCCGTCGGATTCGACTTCGTCCGGCACCTCGAAGAAAAAACCTCCGATCACCGAGGCCAATGCGAACATCAGTCCGGTAAATAGAAAAATCATCGTGAAGTTCGGAGCGAGTGGCTGTCCAACCGTTTGGCCGACCGCGGCTGTCGGTGAATCCAACCAGCGAGTCAACAAGAACCACGCACAAGAGATCGCGACGGCAGCGCCAACCAGATTGGACACCAGATCCAACAGGCCTCGACGGCGGACTCGGATCAGTTTTCCCTTCAAGGTGTTCAACAGTAGCATGTTGACTCCGGTCGCGGCAAAGAAGATCGCATACATTGCCAAGAAAGCGAACGGCAACCATCCGCTCGATTGACCGTCTGTCCACGCCCAGACACCGGAGAGCACCAGAAAGCAAACGCTCATCAGTCGCGTCATTGCCGTCAGGGTGCGTTTTTTCAGGGGAGTGCTGCGAATGAAGCTGGACGCCAGCATCGGTGGGACGCTCTGGCCGAAACGGTTCAGCATCGGCAAACATCCGCGCAACCAACCGGCTCCGCCAATGACATCCAGAACCGCAGGCATGATGATGCTTTCGGTTTTGAAGATCCAACCGGTTCGCATCGTGATCATGTACAACGCCAGCAAACCGAAGTTTTCAGTGTGGTGCGGCGGATCGCGATCGATCGAAGATTTCGCGGGCGGAGCAGAAATAACTGGCAAGCGGTTCATGGCCGCATCGTAGTTCAGATACCCATGCCGTTCGACCGGCCCCCACATCGCAGTAAGCGCCCATGACAAAGTAACTTGACATTACTTGAGAAAGAATGACCGACTATTCTCACGCCATTGGTAATCTTGATGCAAGAAAACTGATGGACGGGCGCTTACTCGACCTCGATCATAAATTTCCTTAAAAAAGTAAGGAACTGCCGGCTCGGTGCGTCAACGTCCGGCTGGGAAGTCTGAAGTTCCGATTGTCACCATGCCGACTTCGAACGATCCCGCCTTCAACTTCGAATCCGATTTATCGACCAGGAAATCAACATGGCCAGTACTGCCCACAAATTAAATGCCTCGCTCGCCAGCATGGCAATTGCGTTGGGATTGCTTGCAGCGGTGAACGGAACCACTTCGGCCGAAGAAACCGCCGGACGAGCATGGCCAACTTCGCAGCTTGTTTCGATGGACCAGATCGACCATTCAAGTTACGACGGACTGCTCAAAAAGTACGTCAACGACGATGGCATGGTGGCGTACAAGGCGTGGCACGGCAACGCGTCAGACCGGAAAAAGCTCAAAGACTACTTGGCTCATCTGAGTCAAGCATCACCAACGAAGTCTGCGTCCCGTGAATCCAAACTGGCCTACTGGATGAACGCGTACAATGCCGTCACGATCGAAGGTATCCTGCGAGTTTATCCGACAAGCAGCATCCGCAATCATACGGCAAAAGTTTGGGGCTACAACATCTGGAAAAATCTGTTGCTGCACGTGGGCGACCAGAAGTTTTCTCTTGAAGGTATCGAGCACAAGGTGCTGCGAAAGATGGACGAACCTCGAATTCACTTCGCAATCGTTTGTGCGTCGATCGGGTGTCCTCGTCTGTTGAACCGAGCCTACGTGGCGGATTCGGTGGAAGAGCAACTGGCGACCAACACGAAAGATTTCTTTTCGCGTTCGCAAAACCTGAAAGTGACGGGGAACTCGCTGGCTTTAAGCAAGATCATGGATTGGTATGGAACTGATTTCGCTCCGTCGCCTAAGCAGCAGGTGCAGAAACTCGCCAAATACTTTCCGGAATCGGCTCAGCAAGTTGCCTCCAAGGGCAACTTCCGCGTTTCGTACCAGAGCTACGACTGGGACTTGAACGAACAGAAGTGACGGGGGGCAACGTGTCTTTCGGGAGGGGGGAAGATCCGCCTGCCCCCCACCAACCGGGAGGGGAAAGCTCCGTCTGCCCCCAACCAACCGGGAGGGGAAAGATCCGCCTGCCCCCCACCAGAGGTCGTGCAGCTTTTAAGTTGTTTCAGTGTCGGGATTTAGGTAGCGAAAAAATGACCTTCGGTGACGTTGGGATTTCGCACAGAATGTGCGTCGCTAATAGCTCCAACAGCCACACGGAGGTCGCCATGAGTTTAAAC
>CALFWL010000085.1 GCA_937928215.1 uncultured Pirellulaceae bacterium
GAAATCCAAACGATTCGTGACACAACGTCTGAGCGAAAAACGAATCAGTAAGCAGTCGCGTTTTCCGTTTTACGCGAATAACGCTTTACACATGTAAATTGGCGAGGTTGGTCAAATGAAGTTCGTTTTCACAGTATTGTCGGTTAGCGTGTTTCTGGCCGCCGTAGTCACAACCAGTCTTCCCATTCACGCCCAAGGAGATATGGCGGGTGGTCAAGCCAGTGCGGCTCAGGCACGTGGTGCAGACAACGGATTCAAGGCCTTGTACACGGATGAAGGCCACCTGATTCGCCCGGTCGGCTGGCGAAAGTGGGTCTACATCGGAACCCCGTTGACGCCCAACGACATGAACAACGGGAAAGCTGCCTTTCCAGAATTCCACAACGTTTACATCGACCCCGAAAGTTTTGCCACTTTTGAGCGCACTGGCGAATTCCCCGACGGAACTCAGATCGCGAAAGAACTGGTGCTGGTCGGATCCAAAGCCGCGGTCAGTGGAAAAGGTTACTTCATGGGCGAATTTAATGGACTAGAAATTGCCATTAAGGATCGGCAGCGATTCAAGGACGAGCCCGGCGGTTGGGTTTATTTTAGCTTTGGGCACAAAGCCGATTATGAGAAGACCGCGAAAGTGATGCCGACCGAATCTTGCAACGCATGTCACCAGTCCAGTGCCGCAACTGATTTTGTCTTTACCCAGTACTATCCTGTCTTGCGAGAGGCAATGCCAGCAGCAGCGAAAATGAAACAGAAAGCTGACGAGCAGTCTCGAACCAAAATGGACGCCAAAGCCATGCAGGCAGCAATGAGTGCCATGGGCGAAAAAATGGATGCAGCCACCGATGGCAAAGACAGTTACGAAGAGAAAGTTTTCAAATGGCTGGCGGCAAGGAAGTATTCGAACTTCGCAGCAGATTCTGTCGTCCACCCTTCCACTTCCGGTCCGGCAGTTCACGGTGACGTACGAACCTTCTTTAACAAGAAGCTTGCCGAAAGCATGTCGCAGGGCAATGACAGCCATCCCATTGGTTCGCTTGCCGTCAAGGAGCTTTTCAAAGACAATACACTCATCGGCTGGGCGTTGGCCATCAAAAGCAAAGAAGACAGTGGCAAGGGCGATGGCTGGTACTGGTATGAGAATCTGAGCACCACCGATTCTAAAAATCCTGTCGCCGCAGGGATGGGACACGTGTCATGCGTCGGTTGCCACGCACCGGGCAAAGATTTTGTTCGCACGTTGAAGCTAAAGTAAGCGGCACATACGAATATCTCAAACAATCCCCCCGTGTCAGTGAAGGATATTCTTCGTCGACGCGGGTTGTTTTTTGGTAAACCCTACGAGCCTCACGTGCCTGATTACTTTGAACAAAGTCTTGAGCTTCATCGCAAATTACAGGGAAAAATTGAGGTCCGCAGCAAGTGTCAGTTGGATAATTTACAGGACTTGTCAGTTGCCTACAGTCCCGGAGTAGCCGCGGCAAGCGAGGCCATCGCGCAATGCCCCGACGAAGCACGGCTGTTGACGACCAAAGGAAACTCCGTCGCTATTGTTACCGATGGTTCGGCTGTACTGGGGCTGGGCGACATTGGTCCTGTCGCCGCATTACCGGTGATGGAAGGCAAGGCGTTGTTGTTTCGCGAACTGGCTGGACTGGATGCTTGGCCAATATGCGTCGACTCGAAAGATACCAACGACATCGTGCAAACCGTCCGGATGATCGCTCCGACATTTGGAGCTGTCAATCTGGAAGACATCGCTGCACCTCGCTGCTTTGAAATCGAATCACAGTTGCAGGATCTGGGAATTCCCGTCATGCACGACGACCAACATGGCACTGCCATCGTCGTATTCGCGGGTTTGATGAACGCCGCGAGAGTCGTCGGCAAATCCGTTTCCGAATTGCAAGTCGTTATCAACGGTGCGGGAGCCGCTGGCGTTGCGATTGCCAAGCTATTGACTTGTCTAGACCACGTCGGCGGTGAATGCTTGAGTGTCGGCAATGTGATTGTGTGTGACTCCCAAGGCGCGATACATTCTGGCCGCACCGGTCTGTCGACAGTCAAGCAGGAACTTCTGAAGTTTACCAATCAAAACAATGAATCGGGTCAACTGGCGGAAGCAGTCCGCAACAAAGATGTTTTTATTGGAGTCAGTAAAGGTGATTTGCTCACTCACCGACACGTGGCCTCGATGAATTCGCAAGCGATTGTTTTCGGTCTGGCCAATCCCGTTCCGGAAATTTTGCCAGAGGAGGCTCTACGCGGAGGAGCCGCGATCGTTGCGACCGGGAGAAGCGACTATCCGAACCAGCTGAACAATGTTTTGGCGTTTCCCGGGATTTTTCGAGGCGCGCTCGATGCCCAATCGCCCGCCATCACGACGCAAATGAAACTAGCGGCTGCCAAAGCATTGGCCTCCAGCGTTCCCGCCCCGACGGCAGACAGATTACTGCCAACACCGTTGGAACGCGCCGTCACCAGAACGGTTGCCGCGGCGGTCGCCAAAGCCGCCCCCAAGTCCTGAACAGACCATCGAATGTGTTGCGATCGTGCTACCGCTAAAACACATAACAGGTTTCAAGCGTCGCCCAACACAACGGGTAACGTCAATTACTTCTCCATTGCTTGCCGCAACCACGTTTTAGCGTAGGTCCAGTCTCGCGAGATCGTTCGACGCGACAAATCAAGTTCCTCAGCGACTTCTTCTTCTGTCATGCAAGCGAAGAAACGAAGGGTAACGATATTCGCCGCACGCTCGTCGTGTTTCGCAAGTTCGTCAAGTGCGTCGCTCAATGCCACAATCTCGGGGAGGACTGTCCGGCCCTCGAAATCGATGTTTTCAGCATCAACACGTTGCAAATTGCCACCGTGCTTCTCCGTCGACTTCTTCCTGAGGTGGTCAATGATGGCGTTTCGCATTGCGTTACGAACAGCCCCGAAGAAGTGTGCCTGACTCTCCCAGCCATCCGAGTTAGCGACTCGCAAGTAGGCCTCATGCACCAGCTCAGTGCCGAAGAGCGAGTCATTTTGCGTGAAGCGTGACTTCGCAAAATTCCTCAACCGATCGTAAACGATCGGCAATATGTCAGCTGAGTCAGTCATGGTGAGCCTTGTTGGTACTTCGTACGGCTTTGCAGCGTATTTTTGGTCTAAGCGGCCGAGGGTATTCAGGCTTTCGAGCCAACCCTGCTATATCTCAACCTATAACGGAATTTGTGGGCTACCGCAATATTTTACAGAGAATAACCGATCTTTTTCTCTTCAATTTCCGCATCTATATTAACCACAAGTACGACGGAGATGGTCAGTCATTTGGCAAACCACCCCAGCCGGGAGCAAGTTTGACGTCCAACCCGGATTGTTCCGTGAAAACTCTAACGCTCAATGACGCACCCGGCACCCAAATCTCGGATAACAATGACCACGCGATCCGCCGACGGCACCGATTAAATATCTCCGCGACTCATGACTCATTATACATGCAATCGAAATCCGTAAATGCAAAGCGAGACGTCAAGTCCATATTTTTGGAAGCGGTTGAGCTTCCGGTGCCCCAGCGAGCCGCGTTTGTTTCAAAAACTTGTGCGGGCGATCAGACGTTGGAGACGAAAGTCTACGAACTGTTAGGCTTCTTCGAAAAGGACTGCGCCTCAATCCTCGACACGGGGCAGATACGTAGCGCGATCCAAAAAGACAGTGGAGCCGCGCGGACGCTGAAAGCGGATGTTTTGACCCACAAAACGTCTGAAAACGAAACGGTCGGCCGATACATGCTTCTCAGCATTGTCGTTTCAGACCGATGGGGGACGGTCTACCGAGCCATCCAGATTCACCCAACGCGCCGGTACGTCTTCTTGAAAGTCCTCAGGACGAATCTTAACACGACACAACCAGACTCGCCACTGGATTGGATCGATTCGATTAAACCAATCGTTGTTCATCCGAGCATCGCATCGTTGCTGGGTGGTGGCGTGAAGTCGAACTACGGCTCCTTTCTTGTGATGGAGTCTGTGAACGGAATGCCCATCACGCATTTCAGCCGTCAACATGAGTTATCAATCGATCAACGCCTGTCTCTGTTTGTCGAGATCTGCAACGGAGTAAGTTTTTTGCACGGGAACGACTGCGTTTACCGCGATCTTGAACCAGAAAACGTTTTGGTTTCCGGCACGAAAGAAAGTTTCACGCCAAAAATTATCGACTTTGGCGTTGCGGTCCGGTTGTATCGCGAAGACGACCAGCTGCGACATGCGACTGACAACCTCGGCGAGCACGAAATTTCTGGCTACCTTGCTCCAGAGCAAATTCGTCTACCTCATAGTAAGCTGCACGCCACTTGCGACCTCTACAGTCTTGGCGTTTTGTTATACAAATTGATCGTTGGAGCACCGCCGTTTACGAAGCAACAACTGGCCCCACTTGAGTACGCTGAACGTCTTCGCTTTCTTTGCGAAGTTTCGCCAGAGCCTCCGTCTGAAAAGTTGTCGAAAAGTCAGATCGCACACCTTTGTGCAAATTCGAAAATCAGTCGAAGCCGCCTTTTTGCGAGAATCCGATGTGATTTGGATTTTGTTGTGTTAAAGTGCCTGCACAAAGATCCGGATCAGCGGTATCAGACGGTTGACGCATTGGTCAATGACATTGAACTGTTTCTCAAGTTTCACCGAACATCGGTTGGATCAAGCACCGTCGCCTGCCGCATAAGACGCCCCATCTGGCGCATGTTAAACAAGTAGGCAAAGATGTTTTCCACAGAAAAGTTCTCATTCGTTAACGATAACGGCCAGCAGTTATCTGGACGGCTTGAATTGCCCGCTCAACCACGGGCGTTCGCGATCTTTGCGCATTGTTTCACCTGCGGGAAAGACGCACGAGCCGCAACACGTGTGAGTCGTGAATTGGCGAAAAATGGAATCGCGGTTCTGAGGTTTGACTTTACTGGCTTAGGCAATAGCGCGGGCGATTTCGCCAACACTAATTTTTCTTCGAACGTCCAAGACCTCGTTTCAGCTAATGAAGCTCTTTCGAATTCATACCAAGCCCCGCAGTTATTGATCGGGCACAGCCTCGGTGGGACGGCCAGCTTGCTGGCGGCATCAAGGCTGCCCAATATTCGGGCTGTTACGACCATCGGCGCGCCTGCGGCTCCTAATCACATCAAACACCTGCTGCAAGGATCGCTTGACGAGATTGATTCGCAAGATGCCGCGACGGTGAAGCTTGGAAATCGAGAATTTACAATTCAGCGACAGTTTATTGAAGATTTGGATTCAGTCGACATGCCAACTCAATTGGCCGGGCTGGAGCAGGCCGTTCTCATTTGTCACTCCCCGGTCGACAAGATCGTCGACATTAGACAGGCCAAACTCATTTACGAAAACCTCCGGCATCCAAAGAGTTTTCTCGCGTTGGACGGAGCAGATCATTTACTGCTGAAACAGCGTGACAGTGACTTTGTGGCTTCGATGCTGGCCACATGGGCCGAGCGTTATCTTCCAGTGGACGATACATCGACGGGTGAACAAGCCCTGAAGGATGGTGAACTGCTGGTCAATGAGATCGACGGATTCACTCAGGAAGTGCGAACCAATCACCACCGCATTCTTGCTGATGAACCAATATCGGTTGGCGGAAAAGACCTTGGCATGGCTCCGTACGATTTGCTGTTGGCAGCGCTCGGAACTTGCACGTCCATGACCTTAAGAATGTATGCGAATCACAAAAACTTACCGCTGGACAGCATTTCGATTCGTCTTTCTCATCATCGAATTCACGCGAAGGATTGTGCAAATTGCGAATCGGAATCCGGCCAGATTTCCGTGATCAACAAGTCGATCGTTGTTTCTGGAGATTTGACCGATGCACAAGTCAACCGGTTGAAAGAAATTGCTGATCGTTGTCCAGTGCATCGAACATTGATGTCCGAAAAGAAAATTGAAACCACGATTCATCACGAAGTTTCAGTAACATGAACACTTGCGAGTAAACGGGTCACCCACTGGACGTGACCGATTGCCAATGCCGTTCGAACAAGATGAAACTGAATCGAGTCGTTGGTAGTTTATTGTTGGACAAGTCCCGACTTCGATTGTTGATTTGCGTGATTCTCCTTTGACTTGAGAGCCTTGCGCGAAGAACCGACTTACCTACTGGATGCTGCCATGTCACACGGATTTCTGAACCTACATAAAAACCGTCACACCCATTCGTCTTACCTGACTTTCCTGAAAGGCAGTTTGGGGATGATGCTGAACCCCGAAGGAACGCAGTCCGTATTCGACATGGAAGACGGGCTGATGAAGTCGAAAAGCACGAAAGAATTGCTGCGGTTTACGATCAAAGATCCGGCTGTCCGCGAACTGATTCGCGAACGTTATTTGCAACCCGTTCCAGACACCGAAGCGTTAAGCAAGCTTCCCAAAGACACGCTCGGATATCGTTACTTTTACCATCTCGATTCTCAAGGTTTCGATCCGGATTACTACCGTAAGATCGAAGTTCAAAATGACATCGACTATGTCATGATGAGGATTCGTCAAACACACGATGTTTGGCATGTGGTTACAGGTTTTGACACGCATCCGCTGGGCGAAATTGCAATCAAGGCGGTTGAACTGGCGCAGACCCATCGTCCCATGGCGGCGGCAATTTGCGCCGGAGGTGTGTTTCGCTATATGTTGAAACAGCCTGACGAGTTCGGGGATTGCCTTGATTCCATCGTTGCAGGTTACCAAATGGGCCTGCAATCGAAATCACTTCTTTCAATGAAATGGGAAGATCTCTGGGATCGCAAACTAGAGGATCTCAGGGAACGTTTAGGGGTGACACCGATGGGGCCGCACGGAGGCAAGCTGAATGTGCATTTCTCACCTCAACGGTTTACGATTGCGGACAAAGAAGCTCGCGCCGAAATGTCCGAGGCGTTGAAGCAGATGGTTGAAACTCCGTCCATTGAATCAGAAACAGAAACGGTTGAGCATAACCATACGACCACAATCGAAATGCGTCCTCCATCGGATGATTAACCGCTTGCCCGACAGCAACTGCCAGACTTGATTTCGCTCGCCTAAAATCGAATCGGGCAGACTTCCTTATAGGTTGGCAAGCCCTTGATGGATGCTTGCTGCGAAGGGCTGCGGCCAAAAATCCCCTTGCGCTTGGCAGGTTTGCAGGAGGATGTCACAATTGGGTTTATGTCGAACGCTCAATTGAAAACCATCCAAGATTATGTCCAGCTCCAGCGCCGAAATGCGTTGTGCCACGCTATCCGAGCCGCCGTTGATCTGGGCATCATGGATTCGCTGGCGGAAGGTCAGAAAACGGCTTCCCAGCTGGCACAGTTGCTCGGGCTGCACCCCAAGGCGACTGATCGCCTGATGCACGTGCTGGCTGGAACAGAACTAGTCGACAAGTATGGCGAAGACTACGCATTATCAAATATCGCTCGGCTGATTCCCAAACCCTTCCTGGATTTTGGCGACCACTATTGGCAATACTTGGCATCCCACGTACGAAGTGGTACTTCTTTGGTCGAGGACGATTCGATTCCGCATACCGAGGCCGACTTCTGGGCGACTCAGAGTCACAAAGAATGGATGCTGACGCCAGTCGCCTTGGATGTGGCTCGCGTGCTGAGCATGGGTGATTCGCGAACCGGCATGAACATTCTGCAACTGGGCTGCGGCTCGGCCGTGTTCGGTGTCACGTTGGCTCATCGTGATCCACTTTCAAAGCTGACACTCGTTGACACGGCGACTAATCTGAAGCGAGCCGACCAGACGATCGAAAGTGTCGAGTTGGGACGAGAGGTGACGCAGATCGTCGGAGTCTGGGACGAGCTTTCGACGTGCGACGAGCTGGAACAACGAGCGTACGACCTGGTCATCATCGCCAACCGCTTGCACTGGCGGAGCCCGGAACGGATCGAGCAATTGCTGAAAGACCTTGCGACCTATGTACGAGCTGACGGAGAACTGGCGATTGTCGATATTTTCCCTGGCAAAGAGGAAGGCGATCTCGCACGGGCAGAACATGAACTGGAGCTGGGATTGAGAACCGAAGCAGGCCAACTTCATGATCCGATTCAGCTGCGTGAGTCGCTTGAACGATCAGGTTACGGGAATATCCAATTTGCTCACCTTGCCGCCGAGCCCGGCTACTGGGGCATCACGTTGTCGACTCGAATTTAGCTGAAGGGCAAAAGGCACGTTGACGATCCATCCGTTGCCCCGTTGTGATCGGTAACTGCGAAAAACATTCCGCTGGCGCGAGTGTGTCGCCTTCAATACGTGGGGCGGCAGTTGGCACCTATCCCAAAAGCAGCTGGCATCACCCGTGATCCTACGTCGCCAAGTTCTCAAAACTGACCAAGTGATCGACCAGCATGGAAGTCTCATTGCTGGATTTTTCCAGCCACACGGTGCGTAGCGACTTGGGCATTCCGCATGAATCAAAACGATCGGCAGGGAAGCACGCGAGAATCCCTGAAATGATTTCTCGATTCAGTTCCGGGTTGGCGGGATGAGCACAAACGTCTCGAATCAAGTCGGTCGAAAAAGATGCCGCCAGCACTCGTTGTCTCATCTGAAATTGTTCGACCGACTGCTCACGATATTCACGGCTAAAATCTCGCACCCGAGCCGCATCAAACGCGAATGCCGAAGCGTGCTCTGAATTGGGTAGCTGGCTTAGGAACAGATCGGTCCATCGCTCGATTCGACGTCGTAGAGCATTCAGTCGATCAAATGCCGCTTCATTGGTTGCTTGACCACTGAGTAATATTCGCAAGGCCCGGTTTTTTGCTTCCTGATGGCGAATGTGGACCGAATGAGCAAAACCAAATAGCTCGTCCGAGTCATGATACTGATCGTGCGTCGTCACGACGGCAGACCAAACGCGAGTCAGCAATTCCGATAAAATAATTTCCTGCACGACGATCTCCAATGCGGGCCATGGATCATGTCGAACCTGCGGGTCCTTGAAGTCCTGTTCAAACATCTTCAACGCGGCAAGCCAACGCTCGGCTCGTTTCTGAGAAGCCAGCCAATAGTGAGTTCCGACCAGCATTGGCTGTTCGCCCTGACCAAGGACGAGGTTGGAGGAATAAACGGCGACCCAGCTTCCCAGTTCTGCTAACAGACTTGCGTGCATCGATTGTTCTTTTCAAATCATGGATGGATATTCATTGTGGCTGAAACGTCTGGTCGCAAAGCAAGTGCCAGTCGGCAGAAACGGTGGCTGAGGATCGCCAAGTTGTCCGAAAAACTGCCCCGCGTTAACATTAGCCGTGTTTTCTCGTGTTGCATTTTCCCAACGCGCTGCGACTTTGCATCAAGCATGTTTCCAATCTGCAACCTGCGACTGCTCATTCACCACTCCTTCAACCGCTTCTCCACGACGAGCCCATGCCTCAAGATTCGCCAATTTCCCAATTTCTGGAAACGCACTTTCTGCACTTCAACGCCAGAGAGCTGGTGGCATCGGCCAAAGCATACCGAGACCATCTGGACGGCGGTGGCAAAATGCTCGTCACGCTGGCCGGAGCGATGAGCACCGCGGAATTAGGCATCTCGCTGGCCCGGATGATCCGCGAAGACAAAGTCCATGCGATCTCGTGCACGGCGGCAAACTTGGAGGAAGACGTCTTTAACCTAGTCGCTCACGATGATTATCACATGGTGCCCGAGTATCGTGATCTTTCTCCCACTGACGAACAAGCACTTTTGGATCGTGGCCTCAATCGAGTCACCGACACGTGTATTCCGGAATCGGTAATGCGGCATCTAGAAGACAACTTCATGGGTGTGTGTTCCGAGGCGGCAAACCATGGCGAATCATTTTTTCCGTGGCAGGTGTTTTTTCAGTTGTTCGAAACCAAAGTCTTGGAACCTCATTTTCAAATCGATCCGAAAAATTCATGGATGTTGGCCGCGTGGGAAAAAGGGATTCCCGTGTACTCGCCCGGCTTCGAGGATTCGACCTTGGGCAATATTTTTGCGGCGCGAGTAATCGAAAAAAAGATCAAGTCGCATCAAGCACTTCGAAGTGGCACCGAGCAGATGGAACACCTGGTCAACTGGTATCTGGAAACCGATGCAAAAGCATCAATCGGATTCTTCCAGATTGGGGGAGGTATCGCGGGAGACTTTGCCATCTGTGCCGTGCCAACGATCATCCAAGACTTGAAGAAAGACATTCGGCTGTGGCAGTATTTTGCCCAGATTTCGGATTCGACGACGTCGTACGGTTCCTATTCTGGCGCGGTGCCCAACGAGAAAATCACTTGGTGCAAACTGGCTCCTGACACGCCGAAGTTCATGATCAATTCCGATGCTTCTATCTGTGCACCATTGATTTTTGCTTACGTGTTGGGTGATTGATGCCACACGAATTGCACATCGTCACGGGAGCCGCCGGGGTCGGCAAAAGCACTTGGGGTCAGTCTCTTGCGGCTAAGCTAAGCGCCGCGTTTCTGGACAGCGATACCGTCAGCGAGGCGGTGGTCCGCGCGGGGATGTGGGCGGCAGGGCTCGACCCCACTGATCGCGACAGCCCAAAATACAAATCGATCTTCCGCGACGCGGTTTACGAATGCCTGTTCGCCACAGCGGAAGAAAATCTTTCTCACACGTCCGTCGTCGTGGTCGGCCCATTCACTCGCGAGCTGCAAAACGCCGCTTGGCCACAAGAACTGAACGAACGGTTCGGGACCGAGCCCGTGATCTGGTTCCTAGCCTGCGGGGATGATACGCGACGAACACGAATCGCCGCGCGAGACAACCCGCGAGATCGGTTAAAGCTTGAGAACTGGGATCAGCACGTGGCGGCTGAAATCATGCCGTGTTTCTCAGCTAGGTTGATCGAAACCGGCAAATGAATTTGAATGACGGCCACATGCGAAGCACTTGCCCAACAATAACTGCCGGAATGGATTTCATTTCGGTCGCGTAAAATCGGCGCGAAACCATATTCATCCGGCAACTTATTGATTCGCGAGTGCTGAAGCAAGCTCCGATCGCTTGGATTCGAGGCGATGGAATCTTACAGCAGGTCGTTCAAGGTCGACCAGTCCACGTCGTTGCGTGTGTGCAATCGCTTGACCAACTCGATTGCATCCGGGCGAGCCTCTAGGAGTCGAAAAGCCACACTGGCCAGCGAAACATCTTCACCTTCGAAGCAGATCACAACATCTCCCAACGTGCCATTGATCGAAGCCGATGGCACCGAGAACTGAGTCTTCATCAACTCAGGCAACGTCGAATTGTCCGTAGAGAGCGATGGCAGTCCAATCAAGATCCGTGATGCACCACCGCAGTCATCAATAACGGGACGAGCCTGTTGGATTTTCTCGTTCAGCCATTTGACCAGTTGTTCCAGCCTGACGTTGTTGGTTGTGATGACTTTTTCAAGTGACAGCTTCTTGTAGGCGTCCGCCAGCACCTGCTGAGCCGCCGACCGGATTGCACTTGGCAGCCGATAATACCAGCACCCCTGCGACGACAACGCGTCCAAGTATCCGCCACGTTCGCGAATCAACGATTCGTAAACTTGCGTTTCCGTTTTGGCAACATGAACTTGTAACTCGTGTTCGACACTTTCAGCCAATAGCCGATCCATGTTGAACTGCTCACCGGTGTCGTCAATCGGCAGTGAATCACAGCAAGAGAAGCTTTCACTGATCGTCTCAAGCTGACGGCGAAACTGATTAACTCGCTCATCAACATAGGCCAACGTCGACCGACAATTTCGATAGTGCCTTGCACATACTCGGGCCGCAAACTCTTGCAATCGCAAGTCAACGTATTGAGATACGATTTCGCAGACTCGGTCGCGGTTACCGTCACTGATGCGCCCCTTGGCGGGGGTCAACTGGTCCAGCATTGACAGAAGATCATCTGCCGCATGAGCACCTTCGGCTGCGGCATTTTCCATCTTTTTCGAAAGATGCTCGAATTCCCGCTGACATTCCTCGCGTGCCGCATTGGCACTATTGAGTTCAAGCTGCGGTTGTTGCAATAAAGAAAGTATGGAGGTACACAGCTGATCTCCAATGATCATTGCTTTTCCGTCGAGACGCTCGAACAGCTGCCAGCAAAGTTCAGGTTCTTGATACTCGTCGTCTTGACGATTGACTTGACAACCGAAAACCCCATCCACGTACGCCATCAAAACTTCGCAAACATTCCCATCACTTCGCATAACCTGCTCAGCTGCGTCGTTGGAAACTGAATCGGGTGTCCCCTCTAACAGTCCATAAATCTGACTGCCGATGTCTTCGAAGCAGAGGCTTTCGCTGAGCCTTTGTTCTTGTAGCAGCTCAGACACAAACTGTTTTGCATCCATCTCTGTGGTTGGATCCCCGAAAATCCATTGACGAATCAACGCTAAGCCCAATTGATTGGTGGCCTGCGCTCCTGTTTGCATGTTACCGGGCCCCGTGACGCTCAAACCGCAGGTTCGCAAGGCAAAATGCCCTTGGTCGGAAGAGAGTTCGCGGCACGAATCAAAGAACACGGAGCAACGGGTCATCGTTGACAGATATAGATATTCAGCAACCGAACCGATCTGTGATTTGAAATCCGATCGACTCAAATCATTACCCAAGTGACGAAAATACGTCTGATCGAACGGCATTTCGTCTTCGAAATCGGGGATTCCGAGCGTCTTGTCGCCCGGATAACCCGATTCAACAAAATGCCTCAACTCTGTCAAACAGGCAAACGCGTTGGCTGCCGACAGCCCCGGATCACGAGCTCGTTGATAAGTCGAATGGAGCATCATGCCATGAACGGTGCTTTCCGAAAGCCCTCGCTCAGCCAGTAACAACTTGATCGTGTAAGCCAAATCAAGAATCATGCCACTTCCAATTCCACCGCTAATCGATGAAACAAGATAGACACGAGGCTGGGCTAGCCCTGGATTCATCCCCAACGTTTCAGATGTCGTTGCTAGGTTCTCTGGCAAAACAATTTCGTCGATGGCCGTCTGAAGCGTTTGATAAATCGTTTCGAAGTAACTGGCAAACAGCAAACGCCCTAATGGCCGCAAACCGTCCGTTTTTTGAGATCGCGGAATGTTGTAAATCCATCGTCGATTCAACCACGACAACGATGACGACGCCTGCTCGCGATAGAATTCGGGTGACTTGAGTGGCGTGTGAATCGATTCGCTTGTATTCAAAGCGCCCTGCTGCCCCATACCGGTCAACTGTGACAGATCCTCGATGTCCGAGTCGATCGCAATCACCTTCACCGAGGGGATGGAATCCATCGATCCATGCCGAGCATCCATTTGCTGCTTCAGATGGTGAACGACACGATTACCGGTTGCTCCAATCCCAACGATCAAAGTTGGTCGAGCCACGGCATCTTTCGCATCACAGGCCGGTGGCTCGAGCGTTTGAATCTGACTTGCTTGAAACGGCAAACCCTGTGAGTCAATGATCGCCGTCATGTCAGGCGTGTCGGTGCTCGTGTTTGACGCATCACGCAGCTCCGGCGCCCGTTGAATGCGCCGAATGCTCTTGCGAGCCGTACGCTTCCGATTCGCCAGTTCTTCCACCATTTCTAGGCAGCTGGAAAACCGAACGCTTGGATCTTTTGACAACGCGCGTGCAATGGTTGCGCGATCGTCGCTGGGCAGAGGCCGAAGGTTGGGCTTGCCATGCATGTGCTGGGCAGCCAGTTGAGCCGGTGTGGTACCGGGAAACGGGCGAATCGAGGTCAACATTTCCTGATAGACGATTGCCAGCGAATACTGGTCGCTGTAGCTCCCCGGGCGACCGTCAAACAGTTCGGGGGCAGCGTAAGCCGGTGTCATCCCGGTCATCAGCGACATGGAATCCGAGTGCAATTCTTTTACCAGTCCGAAATCAGCAACCTTGACGTGTGAGCCAACGATCAACAGGTTCTCTGGTTTGACATCAAGATGTTGAAGTGAATGCTCGTTGCTCAGGTAATCCAACGCGTCCGCCGCGTCTTTCATATAGTTGATCAACCGATCACGAGAAATTCCAGGCTCGCCCTTGATCGCCAACTCATTGAACAAATCGGCCATGCTCTTGTCGGCCAGTTCTGAAACAACGATCAGTTGTCCTTCAAAAATCTCGATACGCTCGAGCGAAAGCAGAAACGGATGCCGCAACTGCTTGACTCGATCGAGCGATTTCAACTCACCTTGGGCGCGTTTTTCGTCATGGTAGCCATAAACGATCTTCACCGCTTTCATCATCCCGCCGGGCGCAACGGCCGACCAGACTTCTCCAAACCCTCCCGAGCCAATGCGTTCCTTCAGCGTGTATCCAAGAATGTTCCTGGATGGCGTGATGGAATCGGAAGTGGACGTCTGGCCTTCAGGCATCGTCGATCAGGCTTGATGATGGAAGTTTGAAACGTGTGAAACGGCAACAAGGATTGCTCTCGGATTGAAATCTAGCTCTGTCTTAAACGTTGGCCTCACGTTTCAATGAGTTTTTTGCAAATTGTGTCCGGGAGAGAAACTCTTCCGATACTCTTAGGCACCGACGATCGCGCCAAACGGGACAGACGCAACAATTGTCGTTTCTGCAACAACTCAGCTGGCCAGTCAACATCCGCTTGATCCCGCCAACCTGAATCGACCAAGCGATTGCTTATGCGGGAACCCGGTCTGTTTGTAGCAACATTGCAGTATCGCGGGCGTCAGACAATTTGATCAACAGTGGAGACCACGGACTCCGATGACATGACAGGTTGCATGTGCGATCGCATTGATCCGAAAGAGACGGGAAGAAGTAAATCGCAATCCGTCGGATCCATCGAAAAGCCACCCTGTCTGGAAATGCTTAATGACCCAGTGATTTCTTTAGGCAATAAGTCGCAAGAATTCTTGACCGGCTTAGTTAGTTACTAGGCTCCCGACAGATTGGTCCCGTACTCGGTCGTCCTGTAGCGGATATGCCGACAAGCAGTTTGGAAGGATTCTTTCAATTGAACGCACTGTTGTGATCAATCCAAAATCAAGGCCATGCCCGATGGTAAATCATAAATCGAAACGCCAATCGAATCGGTTTTTGAGAACTTGAGACTAACATGAAAACATCCAGATATCGCGAAAGGTTCGCCGAGAGCACCATACAAATCAAAAGAGGCGCGAAACAGCGTTTTTTTATTTGCATGACGGTTGTCGCGACCTATGTTTTTCGAACATCCCGGTCACCAATCAACAGACGCTTGGGATTTGAAAAGACTTTCTGACGATCCTTGGATCCCTCCAGTGCAGACGAAACACTCCAATTTTTACGGTGAATTTATGAACAACCAATGGAAGAAAATGCGTTTGGGCCTTGCCCTGTTCGCTTTACCGTTCGTCGCTTCGGCGTCGGCTCAAGAATGGGATGCCCCAATGGCTTCCTCCGAGCCTGCCGCTGCGGCAACCGAGACTTACCTTGAAGGCAGTCGCAGTCACGAAGTCACGCTCAACCGCGTCGGCCAACTGGAAGGCCGAATCACGTCGGGTGACCAGACTGGTGAACTGAATGTGTACTTCGTTCGTGACGGAAAGATTGTCACGCGAACCACGACTCAGGACGGCGGGTACTTCATCGCAAACAACGTCAGCGAAGGTAACTACTCGTTCATCGCGACAGGCCGAGGCGGTTTCGTTGCTTACGGAGTTCAGGTTCACGCATACGATCAGGCGACCGGTGTCAACGCGATCGAAGCCGCCACCGTTTCATCAGGTTTCAGCGGAATTCAGCGAATTCTGAAGAACAGCGTACCGTCTCAGATTGCTGCCGAAATTCGCGGCGTCGAACAACGTGATGGAGCTGCTGAGCCATTCGCCGGGTCCAACATCGTCAAGCTGGTCGATGGCCGGTTGAACGGTCAGGTTGCTTCAGTCGATTTGAACCGTCAGCCCGTTTACGGAACTGAAGTTTACATCATTCAAAACGACCGCGAAATCGCCCGCACAACAGCGGATGCAAGAGGCAATTTTGACGTACCGAACCTTGAATCGGGCATCTACGATTTTATCGCTGCCGGATCTAACGGTATCGCCGCCATTCGCTTCCAAGCCGTTGATTCAGAGTCGGCACTTGATCAAACGAATGGAGAAAACACGTTTCAACCTGTCTCGTTCCGCAAGACCGTTGCCTCTGCGGCAGCAGCTTCGCTTCAGGTTTGCCTGACATGCGAAGGTGACAGCGGATTCGTCGGAGAGCAAATCGACTACGCTTCCAACGACGCGGTAATCGTTGATTCGGTTCCTTTCGACTCGACATCGCCAATCGAATACGCAAGTGACTCACTGGGTTGCGGTTGTGCTGCTGGTGGATCATGTGGCGGTAGCGGCAGCTTTTCGGGTGCCGGTACCGGACTCCTTCGTGGCGGTCGCTTGGGCGGCGGCGGAGCTGGAGCCGCTGGTTTGCTGGGCGGTGGAGGCAGTGGATTCGGTCGCTTGATCGGACTCGGTGGATTGGCCGGTGGAATTGTCGCGATCGCGACCGATTCGGACGCCCGACCACTTGAGTCAACTCCATCAACAACTCAATAAAACGTTGTTGAAGATGCTAACCTCGGAGCGTTTCCATCCTCATTAAGGAAATCTGCTCCAAAATGTTTGTGACACAACACTCCATCAGTCATGTTTGGCTGATGGAGTTTTTTTGTTTTCACTCCATGCTCAATTCCTCGACGCACCTGTCGCCAACTTTCTTTGCAGTTCGTTCAATTGACTGGCAAACGACGAACTTTCCCACCCGCCTGGCAGAGCAGACATGTACTCCAACAGCTGAGTCGCCTGCTCCAATTCGCCCGCGGCAAACAACAATCGAGCAACATTGTACTTGGCTTCGAACCAATGGCTCGTCCCCGGTTTGAGCCGTCGCGCCAACCGGCGCCATGACACCAGCGGACCGTCGAGACGAACCGGACGCTGCTCCAACCCGATCCGCGTTTGCACACTGGCTTGTGCCATCAAAAGCATGATGTCGCGTGGACGTTCTTTTACAAGTTCCTCCAGCACCGCAGCCGCACTGGGATCCGTGGATCTCTTCAATGCATCAGCCGCGTTCCGAATCGCTTCAACACGATGCTCCGAATACCTCGATACCTCAAGCAAGGTACTCGCCGCGATGGAAAACCGTTCCGCTGCCAACTGCTCCCGGCCCAGCCAGATCCTAGCCTGATCGGTGGTTTTCGATTCTGGCCAATGAACGAGATGCGTTTGCAACGCTTTTGAAAACTCGATCCGGCTATGTCCAGACTTCTCCACATCTCGCCCAAGATTCCAAATGCCACGCAAATGAATCGAAGCAGCAGCCGAATGCGAGGGTTCTTCATTCGCGGTTTCCAACAACTTACTCGCGGCCAAGCCATGCCGACCAAGCTGCTCCAACGCGCCACTGGCATTGATCTGGCAAGAACGCCAAGCGGACGTGTCGCCACTTTGTTTTGCGATCGCTGCCGCCTGTTCGAACGCTAAATTCGCTTCAACAAACTGTTTTGCCTTCATTGCCAGCTGACCTTGCTCAACCGATTCACTGAACCGTCTCTCAAGCTCATCACCCTGCCCTGAATGCCGAAACGCCCGCCCAACCCATTGCTTCGCACGAGTGCCCCACCACAAGCCATGCTGACGTTCAATCAGATCGGCTCGACGTTGAGCCTGATCGAGCTGTTCCTGCCGCTGCAGCTTCGTCGCTGTGTCAGTCTTGATGGCGGTCACCATTTTCAACGCCAACCAATCCAATTGGGCCGACGCGACGGGCTGTCGATCGATGGCCAGCAACACTTGCTGCGACAATGCAACGTCACGCTGATTGTCGATTCCACTGGCCAGCAACCATTCTGCCTGTTCAGCAAGAATTGGACCGTGCCATTTGCGTCGCTGGCGTTTCAAATCGTTCTCACCCGCGCGGTCCAGCATTGCCTGGGCATTTTCGAAATCTCTCAGTTGACGATGGCATTTCGCCAGTGCCAACTGAGTCTGCCACCACAGATCGGTACCGGGTCGATTAAGTCGTTGCAGCGAGTTCAGGTTTGAAAGCACTTCCGTCAACGCGCTGGTTCGATTGAGCGATTCGTCTTCGCTGTCGGTTCCGTACAAATTCGCTCGTTCAAATCCGGCCTGCGCCGTCTGAAACTGCACGTTACGATGCAGATTGGTCAGTTCGTCAACCGTCATTCCATCATCGGCCGTCAATCCATTTCTCGCGTCTTGTAACTGATCAACAATTTCTTGATCAATCAAGCGTAAATTTTCACGAATGCGACGGCTCAGCTCCAATGCCTGATTACGATCAAGGTCAGACGGGGCGTCGAATTCCTGTTCCTGTTGGAATAGCTTGATTCGATCCAAATGAATCAACGCGGCTTGCAACTGAACGATCAACTTGCGTGAATGCCGAGGCTGTTGAGCAAGAAAACGCTTCGCTTCCATTTTGGCCGCCTGCCAGTACGATTCGCGCTGATCGAGCGTCGCGAATCGAGCTTGATCCGTACGATTCCGAATCAACTCGACTATCAGTGCCGCTTGAATGTGCGAGTGTTTCTTTGAGTCGGCCAGTTCATTTAATGCCTGCCGGCAAACAAATTCTGCTTGTTCGAACAATCGCCGTTCGCGCAGCCCGACCGCTAGGGAAAGGTCGTCCTCGTCGCCCACAACCGAGTTCGTCCACGCAATCGTGAACAAGCAAGCCACGATACACCAACCGAAATTATGATCTTTCCTCAACACGTCGATGCGATTCCTATTGCGGGTTGACCGCGAATGAGATCGTTTCAAACCGGCAGCGTTTGGTCACGTCATACGTTTCAATGACGTGCCCCAGTGGAACGCTTGGGTGCGGATGCAAAATAATGGGCGTCGTCGCCGCGGCTTTGGCAAGCGTCTGCAACTGAAGGTCAAGTGATTCCAGATCGGGATACGGCCGATTATTGATCGACCAGGACGGTCGGGTTTCATTCCAACCGATGCGTACAACCACCTGATCAAGATCCGATTCAACCGGCGGCGTGATCGTGTCGATCTGCTGTTGCCCCAACTGCGACGACAACTGACTTGGCAGAACCTGCTCGATCGCCACAAAGCTGGCCGTCCAGACGAAAAACACCAACAGCAAAAACACCACGTCGATCATTGGCGTCATGGCCGAATCCATATCGACCTCCGACCCACGGTTCAGAAACGGACTGGTGCGTTTCATGGTTGCTCCTGCCGATAAACAGCGTAGCTGACGTTCCAGATCCCCGCTTGCACGCACGACCGCATGATCGGTTCGACGGCAGCGTAAGCGACTTGCCGACTGCCACGAATCCGCACCTCAAGCCCGTCACCTTCTTTTTCAACCGCGTCGGCAAAACGTTCGTTCAATTGAGCAGCCTGCACAGGCCGGCCGGCCAGAAACAGATTGCCCTCCGAGTCCACGTTCACGATCATTCGAGGTGGCCGCTGATCGACATCGTCACTGGCTGAGCTGGCGATCGGCAGCTCTAATTCCAGTTGAGACTCATTCCTCGCGAGATGACTGCTGACCAGAAAAAAGATGATTAGCAAAAATACAACGTCGATCATGGGCGTCATGCTGATGCCATATTTTCGACTTCGGACATGTCGAGGAATTTTCACGTGACGACGTACTTTCTGTTTCAATTGGGTGGTGTTTTTCGAGCCGGTCGGCGCAACGGCCCGAACACATGCTGAGCCGTGTAGCCAGCTTCGGCAATCAATTGATCAATCCGGTTGCGAAAAATTGCGAATGCTCCGATCGAGGGAATCGCCACGATCAATCCTCCCACGGTAGTCACCAGCGCTTGATAAATTCCCGTTGCCAATTGAGGCGCTGATGCCGTGCCCTGAGTCGCTGCAACGTTTTGAAATGCGAAAATCATTCCGATCACCGTTCCCAGCAACCCGACCATCGGCGCGATGTTGCCAATCAAGGAAAGGTATTCAATTTTCCGAAACAACCGCGCCGCTTGCTCGGCAAGCGCATCTTCAAGCGTTTTCTCAACGGCGTTCCAGCCAAACTCAAGTTCCCCAATGCCTTGCGAAAGCACAAACGACATCATGCTGGGTTGCTGCCGACATGCGTTCTTTGCGGCAGCCACGTCATTGGACAGCAAGGCATTGCGTACC
This sequence comes from uncultured Pirellulaceae bacterium, assembly GCA_937928215.1. Taxonomy (GTDB): domain Bacteria; phylum Planctomycetota; class Planctomycetia; order Pirellulales; family Pirellulaceae; genus Mariniblastus. Next base: position 20,119 of record CALFWL010000085.1, read on the forward strand.
GTTTCGGACAAGCCGTCCGGAATTAAAATGCTCTTGCGAATCGTCATCAGGTGATCAAAAACCAAGTAGGCCGTCGTCAGTGACAACGCCAACAACACCACAATCATCAAGATCCCGACCAAGCCGCCGGCAAAAATGATCTCTAGGAATCCCGCAGGTTGATCCTCGCTGGCCTCCGTCGTTGCTTGAGCCCACGCGATCGTGGGGAACGCCATCAACGTCACGCAAACGCCGATCGAAATTATTCGTTGAAGGTTCATTGGCTTCCTGCCATCGGGCATTTGCGTTTCGCGATTTGAAGACGAGTGCTTTGTCACGCCAGCATGTTCCGGTTGGTCAAGTTACTAGTTTACGATGCAGCAAAACAACATCGTTGGGTCCAACCCAAAATTTTGAAGTCACAAAGCACCAGTCACTTGAGTCGATCAGCTCGCTGAGTCCAAACCGAATCAGGAAACCTGCGAGTCAATTCTTGGTGAACGATGTCGGCCGATTCCTCTGACGCTGTATTGTGCATCAATCTAGCGACTCGATACAACGCCGCTGCCGCCAGATCCGGACGATCGTCGTGCAGAATTGGCAAGCGCATCCAAGTCGTGATCGCTTCATCAAATTGGCTGGCTGCCTCAAAGTGACCCGCCAAAACATGATTGGGGCCGGGGCGAAGCTCTTTTGGCATGGCTGACAACTGATCCCGCCATTGTTCAATCAAACGAATGTCAACGTTTTGTTGAGTCCGCCAGATCTGAGCCGACGCCAAACCTGCAATCCGCTGATCGAGATCCCGCGAAAGTGGTTCCAGCGCTTGTAACGCCGCTTCCTGCTGAGCCGTTCCGACCAAGTAACTTGCACCAAGCAGTCGAACCATGGGGACTTCAGATGTCAGCCAATCGCGCGCACGAACGATCAAGGTTGGCTCCCTCACGCCGTCTGTCCACACCATCGGCGCGATCCCCAAAAATCGAGTGTTCGGGTCGTCGCGTAAAACGATCAAAAACTGATTGCATGCAGCGGCAGGTTGATCCGTTGCCAACAGGGCTCGAATCAGCTCGGCTCGCAGCATTGTTTTGACCCATGGTCGTTGCTCTGTTTCCATTGCCTGCCGCAATCGCACGATCGCGCGGGCAAAAGCGCCAGCTGCCATCTGCTGACGAGCCTGAGTGGCAACTTTTGACCACTCGGTTTCGACATCCACGATTCGGTCATTATCAATCTGGCGCTCGCGCGAGCCGGCTGCGATGGTCAACGCAGAACCCTCCCACCGAACGATCTTTCCGCGAATGCGCCGAGTCACTTCGTTTTGATCCGAGCGAACGATCACGACGTCGGGCTGGTCCGAATCGAAATCCGCTTCGGTCCCGAGGGCTGTCGACAAAGCAGGCAGCACAGGCAGCAGCAAAGAAAGCGTCAGGTTGAAAAAACGATGGCGACTCATTCCTCAAGTATACCGAATCGCCCGCGCGCCGTGACCAGCGTGACACATCTGGTCCACGGGGCAGAAAAATGCGTTGATGACAGCACGAAAACTTTTTCGGAGGAAAATTTCTCTGCGTGACCAAACGTGTCACGGGTCCGCCCAATGATGTGTTCAACCAAGTCGCGAGGAACCAGACACTCGCTAACGTCCTCAACATCACGGGAACTCGATCATGATTCAATCCACCAACATCCCACAGTTGACCAGTGCCAAGCCTCGATCCGGCATGTCCAGCATCGCCGATCTGATGCCTCGCTTGATCCGACAGTACGAACTACAGGCGGAGATGAACCGTCGAGCAAAAAAAACGAATCAACCGAGACCGAACCCAGCCGCCGCCACGATCACGGTCACAACTGCGCCCGCTCAACAGACGACTTTTGACTGGGATTGAGTGGAGTTCGGTATTCGGTGTTCGGAGGCTAGGGGGCAGGGTTTAGGAAGACCGGTAGGGGCGGCACTTTGTGTCATGGGTTCCACATTCCACATTCCAACCTCCAACCTCCAACCTCCAACCTCCAACTTCCGACCTCCGACCTCCGACCTCCAAACAAATCATCTCTCGGCTGCGGCGGGGCGGCGCGGAGTGTACAGGCAACAATCCTGTGGGCACACATCCCAGTTGGCTGGCATATCGCCAATCGCTTTTTTGTCTGCTCCTTCGGTTCGCTCCTGCACAAGCTGGCGAACCATCGACACGAATTCAGGATGGGTGCCCACGGCAGCGGCTCGAACCATATTGATACCCAGCTTCTGACACTCGTCCTGAGCCTCGGTGTCCAAGTCGTATAAGACCTCCATGTGATCCGACACAAAACCGACCGGCATCATGACGATGTCTCTCACGTCAGTTTCTTTCTTCAAATCGCCAAGGTAATCACACACGTCGGGCTCAAGCCACGGCTGACTGGGCGGGCCTGAACGACTCTGGTACACAAGCTCCCACGGATAGTCGCCGATCTCCTGCATGATCAAACGACACGACTCTTTTAGCTGCGTTTCGTACTTGCAGTTATCCGCCATCGACATTGGAATGCTGTGAGCCGTGAACACAAACCGCGTCTCTGGTTTTCGCTCATCCGGAATCTCATCGAATGACGCTTGAACTCGTCCGGCCGACGCGGCAATGTACGAAGGATGATTGAAGCTCATCCGAACCTTATGAACCTCCGGGGCTCCGTCGCCGATTTCCGCCTGAGCGGCCGCAATGTTCTCGCGGTACTGGCGGCAGCCTGAATAGCAACTGTAAATTGACGTGAAAAACGCCAACGCACACCTCACGCCATCGTCTTTCATCTGCTGCAACGTGTCCTTGAACAACGGATGCCAGTTTCGATTGCCCCAATAAACGGGCAGGTCGATATCGTGACCGGCCAGCTCATCTCGAATCGCGTTCAGCAGTTGTCGGTTCTGCTCGTTGATCGGGCTGACCCCGCCAAAGTGCTGATAGTGCTCGGACACTTCCAGCATTCGTTCTCGCGGAACATTCTTGCCGCGAAGCACGTTTTCCAGAAACGGCATCACATCGTCCGGGCCTTCGGGACCACCAAACGAAACCAGCAGCAGTGCATCGTATTTCTTATCCATCATGTTCCGTTGTCTATTGTTTGCTATCGTCGATTCGTGGGGTGGAATACTTATTCAAACCGACCACTGTTTCGTCCGTCAACCGGTCAAAGCTTCCATCACGTAATCAGGAGTCAGAATCGCATAGGGCGGATTGTCATCTGGAAATCGACACAGAGCCACCTTGAACTTGCCCGTCAGGCAAATCTGGTCCTCCCGATCACGAATCTCAAATTCGTAGAAGATCGACTTGCCATCCAACTCTGTCAGCCGCAGGTAGACGATCACTTGCTGGTCAAAAATCAATGGCTTGACGATCTGGACGCTCGCGTACAACCTTGGGAAACCCATGACGCCTTTTTTGTCGGTTAGCTTTACGTTCAAGCCGCGACTGCGTAAAAACGCGTACTCCGTTTCCTCCATCATCCGGACGTAAGCTGAAAAATGGGCCAGGCCCGTCAAATCGGTATCGACAAACCGCACCGCACGGGGATACTCAAACCGCGCGATCGCGGCAGTGGAATCCGGTTGAGAAGAACGCGTTGTCAAAAGTTCTGTCATTGATGATTCATGTTTCGTCAGGCAAATCATGCACCGAGTGCTGCAATTGGAAGGCTCGCTATGAAACCGTCAGACGCTCTTGAGCACAACCGGGCGGCGTGGAACCGCTTAGCGGAACAGCAGAATCGACTAGCTAAACCCGCTCGGGAGCAAGATTTTGCTAATCCGCTCGCGTCCGTCGATGGACCGGGCTGGCTGGGTCCGGACATCACCGGCAAGTCCGTTTTGTGCCTTGCGGCCGGCGGTGGACGTCAGGGCCCCATCTACGCGGCAGCCGGAGCGATCGTTACCGTTGTCGACCTTAGCCCGACCATGCTGGAACTAGACCAGCAAGTCGCCAAAAAACAGGAAATGAACATCCGCACGATCGAGGGCTCGATGGATGATCTGTCCATGCTGGGCGACGCGACGTTCGACATCGTGATTCATCCGGTCAGCACGTGTTACGTCTCCGACGTGCGACCCGTCTATGCGGAAGTCGCTCGCGTGCTGCGAATGGGTGGACTGTACATCAGCCAGCACAAACAACCGATCAGTTTGCAGACTTCGCTGATGCCTGGGGCGGACGGATACACCATTCAACGCTCCGCTTACCATTCCGACCCGCTGCCGGTCTCAAAAACGTCCAACTTGGTTCGCGAACCGGGGACGCTTGAATTCATTCACCGCTACGAGATGTTATTGGGCCAGATGTGCCGATCTGGGCTGGTGATCGAAGACATCACTGAACCGCTCCACGCCGACCGGACTGCAGAGACTGGCACTTTCGAGCACCGCAGTCAATTTGCACCACCCTACATCCGCGTCAAGGCTCGCCGGATCGAGACAAACGCCGACAGCTACAAACCATCGTCTGCGATTGTTTTGCCGTAGCGGCGACATGTGGAAGATCGCTCCGACTCGGCCAAGCTACATCAAACACTTGGCACACGCTAACAAGGTTCCCGGCAACCCCGTGATCGTCACCGAGGAAATGCATCAGCAACCAATGCCGATGGACCGAATCGTTTTCCAAATGTCA
>CALFWL010000086.1 GCA_937928215.1 uncultured Pirellulaceae bacterium
ATCTTGCTGCGATTCGAAAAGCGGTTTCCGCGAAGCTACCGGACTACATGGTGCCCGATATCATGGTCGTTGTCGATGAATTTCCGCATACTCCCAGCGGAAAACTGGATCGGAAAGCGTTTGCTCCACCGTCGACCGATCGACCTGAACTGGGAGTCGAATTCGTTGCGCCCAAAACAGATCACCAGAAACAAGTCGCAGCAATTTGGGCCGATGTTTTGCAGATTGACTCCGTTGGCGTGCGAGATAATTTCTTTGAACTCGGTGGAAACTCAATCCGAGCCGTCAAGGTTGTCGCCTTGGTCAAACAGCAATTACAGATTCAGGTCAGCGGTGCGGAGTTTTTTGACAATCCAACGATCGAGTCGTTCCTAGCACTCGCCGAAAAGAAGAACAGCCTTCGCCAGAAGTTTCAGTCGGGCAGCAATCGTTCAGCGCGGGATGCAGGTGGCTCAGGACAGTACGCGATTGTCGGCATGGCGGCTCGAATGCCCGGCGCGAAGGATCTTGAAACGTTTTGGGATAACCTGATCCATGAGCGCGAATCAATCACGTTCCTTACGAAGAATGAGCTCGACTCAACCCTTGACGCTCGCGATACGACGGACCCGAACTATGTTTCGGCTCGCGGGATCATCAAAGACGCGACGGAGTTTGACGCAAGGTTTTTTCGAACTCCGCCACGCAATGCCGAACTGACGTGCCCTCAACAGCGAATCATGCTGGAACTGGCGTGGACTGCACTTGAAGACGCGGGGGTCATTCCGAACAAGTCATCGGAAACGATCGGAATCTGGGCAGGGACTTACTCGACCAGCTACTACATCAAGAATCTGTTGACCAATCCAGACATCGTACGCCAGACGGGTGAATTCCAGTTAGGAGCGATGAATGAGAAAGACTATATCGCCACGCGGGTTGCTCATGCGTTGAACTTTACGGGACCGGCAATCAACGTGAACACGGCTTGTTCGACTTCGCTGGTGGCTTTGATCGAAGCGTGCAAGTCACTCGACGCGAGGCACTGCGATGTCGCACTCGCCGGCGGAGCGTCCGTGACGTTCCCTCAGAATCAAGGACATCTGCATCAGACCGGCAGTATCTTTACGCCCGACGGCCACTGCCGTCCGTTTGACGCAAACGGAGCGGGGACGTTGTTCAGCGACGGAGCCGGAGTCGTTGTGGTCAAACGATTGGAAGACGCCGTCGCGAATCGCGATCGCATTTACGCAGTGGTCAAAGGGTTTGGCATCAACAACGACGGAGGCGACAAGGCCAGTTTCAGTGCGCCCAGCATTGAAGGGCAAGCCAATGCAATCGCGATGGCTCATGCGATGGGCGGCGTCAACGCGAAAGACATCGGTTACATCGAAGCGCATGGCACCGCGACTCCCATTGGCGACCCGATCGAAGTGGCAGCTTTGCAAACCGTCTTCGAAGCTCAAACCGACAGGAAACAATTTTGCTCGATTGGCAGTGTCAAATCGAACATCGGTCACACGGTCGCGGCAGCGGGAGTGGCAGGTTTGATCAAAACAGCAATGGCGCTGCACAAGGAACAAATTCCTGCGACGCTTCATTACCAAACGCCCAATCCACAGATTGATTTTGAGAACAGTCCGTTCCAAGTTTGCGATTCCTTGACCACGTGGCAGCGATCAGAAACCGTTCGACTTGCGGGTGTCAGCTCATTTGGAGTCGGTGGAACGAACGCTCATGTCTTGTTGCAGGAAGCACCGCTCGAAAACGAATGTTGTGCAAACGGATGTGCCAAGGGGAGTGAAACTGACAACGAGCTACCGTTCGCCTTGATCCCGGTTTCCGGCAAGACTCAAGAAGCTCTTGATCAGAACATCAGCAGTTTGGCTGACTCGCTTAAATCGCAGGCTGATTCGAGTTCTTGCGGCGCGCTGGCTGACATCGCATACTCACTTCAAAATCACCGAGATGAATTCATCCATCGCGCAGCGATTGTGACAAATTCGATTGGGGACGCGGCTGAGACGTTCCGGCAACGAAAAGCACCACGCTTTATGAAAAGAAAGTCATCCGCCTCGCCGCGAGATGTCGTGTTTATGTTTCCCGGCCAAGGATCGCAGTATGTTCGGATGGGGCAAAACCTGTACGAACACTCGAGTGTGTTCCGCAAGAACCTAGATCATTGTGCAGAACTTTTGCTTCCCTTGCTTGGTCGTGATCTGCGAGACATCCTGTTCCCTGACGCAGGTGATGAAGATGCCTCGACGGAGATTCTGAAAAACACACAGTTCACACAGCCGGCTTTGTTCGCACTCGGATACTCTTTGGCTCGGGTTTGGCAAGCGTGGGGCATCGCGCCTGTCGCATTGATGGGGCATTCGATTGGCGAATTTGCGGCAGCTTGTGTCGCTGGCGTTTTCAAGCTGGAGGACGGCTTGAAGATGATTGCCGAACGAGGTCGAGCGATGCAGGCGTTGCCGGGTGGAAGCATGATGAGCGTTCGTTTGCCTGGATCAAAAGTCGAGCCCATGCTGAATGGCGGCGTGGTGATCGGATCGTACAACGGTCCCGAGCTATGCGTTGTCGCCGGTCCAGACGATCAAGTTGCTCAGTTGCAAAAACAATTGGAATCGAAAGAAGTCGTTTGTCGGCATCTGCACACGTCGCACGCTTTTCATTCGCCCATGATGGACGAGATCGTCGACCCGTTTGCTGAGTTTATTGCACAGTTTGATCTGTCAAAGCCCACGATTCCGATTCTTTCAACGGTAACGGGCGACTGGCTGTCGGATGAACAAGCGACGGACGCTAGATATTGGGCGGAACATCTGAGGAAGCCAGTTCAATTCAGCGATGCCGTGACAAGGATGTGGAGCGAAGCTTCTTCGCGGATTCTGATCGAACTTGGTCCCCGTAAGACTTTGGCCACACTCGCAAAACAACATGCTACAGACCCAAAAAATCAGATCGCTTTGCCGACATTGGCGAGTTCTTCAGAAGACAATCTTGAATGGACCAACTTGCTAACGGCAGTTGCTCAGATCTGGTTGGCCGGTGTGTCGATCGACTGGACCTTGCTTTCGTCCAACGATCAGCCTCGACGAAAACGAAAGCACGTCAGTTTGCCAACGTACGCGTTCCAACGAAAAAAGTATTTCATTGAGCCGGGACAACCGATGTCGGTTTCGACACTCGATTCGCTCCCTGCGACCGTCTCCGATTCCGTCAGTTCCTCTTTGACGAATTCAGTTCCTTCTGAGATCAAACACGAGACCATACCCATGAGTCGAATTCCAACCATCGTTGCTATGATTCACGAAGTCTTCGAAAACACTTCGGGATTTGATCTGTCCGAATTTGATGGCGATACCACATTTTTTGAAATGGGGCTCGACTCGTTGGTGCTGACTCAGACCGCGACGGCGTTGAAGAAGGAGCTGGATCACGAGGTGACTTTCCGCCAGTTGCTAGAAGAAACGCCCTCCGTGGATTCGCTTGCTGAGTGGTTGGACGCTCAGTTGCCGGCTAACAAATACGCGGCCGAATCTGTGGAAGCGCCTGTGATGATTGAGCCGGACGAAGCTCGCCCGACAACTCCCGTCGCGCCCGCTCCGATTGCGGTGGCTGTGGAACAGGTGACCGCGAACGTGATGCCAGCCTCTGTCGCGGCCACGGCGTGTGGCACTTCCGGCGGCGCGTCGATCGCAAATCCTTCGGCCCCAACCGCTGCTGTTGGCGGCACAGCCATGCAGTCAATCGTGCAAACTCAGTTGCAGTTGATGCAGACTCAATTGCAGTTGCTGGCGGGGGCACACGTCGCGGCACCTGCCGTTCAAGCTCCATCGCCGACGACAGCTCAACAGGTCGCACCTGAAGTTGCACAAGATCCGTCACATCAAACAAGCGCCTGCCCTGCCCTTTCAGTCACGGTGAATGACGATGCGAAGCATCCCAAGCAGGAAAGTTCCGTCGAGGCGAAGTCTGAAAGCGGTGGCGATCAAGCAAAGCGTTTTTCCACGGTCAAAACCACCGATGGCAATCTGGACGCGAACCAACAAGCGGCTCTTGATGAAATCATACGCTTGAACAATGAACGCACTCCAAAGAGTAAAGCGTATGCTCAAGAGCATCGTCGCTACATGGCCGACCCGCGAACCGTTTCCGGGTTCCGTCCTAACATGAAAGAGATGACTCATCCGATCGTTATTGGAAAATCAAAAGGGGTTCAACTGTGGGACATCGACGGCAACGAGTACATTGATTTCACGTGCGGGTTTGGGTCCAACTTGCTGGGACACACTCATGACATTACGGTGAACGCGATTACCGAGCAGGTGAAAACGGACTACGCCATCGGACCGCAGTCACCACTTGCGGGCGAAGTGGCAAAGTTGTTTTGCGAGCTAACGGGGGCCGAACGAATGGCGTTCTCCAACACCGGAAGTGAAGCCGTATTGGGATGCACCCGGTTGGCTCGAAACGCAACCGGTCGCGACTTGATCGTGATGTTCAACGGCGACTATCATGGAATTCTTGACGAAGTGATTGCTCGTGGCAGTCAGAAGCTCCAAAGCTTTCCAGCAGCGACCGGCATTCCGAAAGATCACGTCGGCAACACGCTGATTCTGGATTACGGAACACGAGAGTCCCTGGACATCATTCGCAATCGAATGGATGAGATCGCCGCAGTGCTGGTCGAGCCAGTTCAAAGCCGGACGCCCGAGCTTCAACCGAAAGAATTTTTGCAAAAACTGCGACGCCTGACGGATGCCGAACCAACGTGTTTGATTTTCGATGAGGTTATCACGGGGCTGCGAATCGGGCTGGGCGGAGCACAAGAGTATTTTGGTGTCCAAGCGGACCTCGCGTCCTACGGCAAAATTGTCGGTGGCGGGATGCCGATCGGGATCGTGGCAGGGAAAGCCGAGTACATGGATGGACTGGATGGTGGATTCTGGCAGTACGGTGACGACAGTCGACCGGAAGCTGGCATGACTTACTTCGCTGGGACATTCGTTCGGCATCCGTTGGCATTGGCTGCATCCAAGGCGATCCTCCAGCACCTGAAAGCAGGCGGTCAACCGATGTACGACCGCTTGAATCAAGTCAGCCAATACCTTGCCGACGAACTCAACCGCGTGTTTGAAGAGCTGGAGGCTCCTCTGTTTTTGGCAAACTTCGGGTCGCTGTTCAAGATTCAGTTTCACCAAGAACTTGTGTACAGCGAAGTGTTTTTCGCTGGCTTGCGGCGACGAGGAATGCACATCTGGGACCACCGCCCTTGCTTGTTGACATTGGCTCATGAAGAAGAGCACGTCGATCAGCTTGTTCGTGCAATGCGAGAAACAATCATTGAATGCCAACGGCATGGATTCATGCCTGGGGAAGGCTACAAAAACACGCCAGCTAAATTTGATCCGAATCAGGCTCCCGTGACCGGTGCCAAAGTCGGTAAAGACGAACGGGGGCGCCCGACTTGGTACGTGCCGGATGCCATGAACCCAGGTCAGTACCTTCCAGTGGGAACCAGTGCAAACTAGCAACGTCATCCGCCCCACCTTTTAGTAACCTTCTAGTAACTCAATCAAGCCTGTCGCTTCTTTTTGCGTGACCATCATGAATCAAGTCTCATCTTTAACCAACTCGACAAACGTTCCGGTCGTGATTGGTTCGAATCATGGCAATGACATTCGCTACCGGGCCACTGAGGCTCAACTGGAAGTCTGGCTATCCAGCCAGCAAAGCGTCGAGGCGAATTGCGCGTACAACGAGATCAGCTCGCTGGAGCTTCACGGGGCACTTGATACCGAGCGACTCAGACGGGCGATTGATGAGGTCGTGAAACGGCATGAATTGCTTCGATCGACGTTTAGTGATGACGGATTACACGTCGTCGTCAAGGAAGAGGCCGACTACGAGTTTCAGTTTCAAGACTTCAGTGGTGACCTGCCCAACGGAATCGACGAAGCCTTGACGTCCGTCGTTCATCAAATGGCAACCACTCCGTTCAACTTGACGGCTGGGCCGCTCCTGCGGGTCGTGCTTCAGAAAATCTCAGACGATCATCACAAGCTGAGCTTTGTGGCCCATCATCTGATTCTCGACGGTTGGTCGCTGGCTGTTTTTTGTGCGGATTTGGGGCACTTCTACGATGTGCTCGGCGGAGTGGAGCGTGAAGAATTGCCTCCTGCCAATCGTTACCAACAATACGCGACGAAGATGGAACAGTACCTTCCATCGGATGCAGGAAAATCAGACGAAGCGTTCTGGGTAAAGCAGTTCCGGGGCGGGCGGGTTCCATCAGATGGGCAAACGGATATCCCGGTGCTCGATCTACCAGTCGAGAATGCTCGTCCGGCTTTGCGAACCTACGAGGCCCGGCGCTACGACCACTCGATCGGTAGTGAACTGACTGAAAGAATTCGCAAGGTTGGTGCAAAACACGGTTGCAGTTTGTTTAACACGATGCTGGCCGCATTCAGCGCTTACGTGGCCCGGATCAGTGAAACTTACGACTTTTGTGTTGGGATTCCGACCGCCGGACAGGCTGCGATGGACATGCCGGAACTGATCGGTCATTGCGTCAACACCATGCCGCTTCGAACGAAGGTCGACCCGTCCAGTTCGTTCACCGGGTACATGAAAACCTGTCGCAACGGCTTGTTGGATGCTTTTGACCATCAACGGTACTCTTATGGGACGCTGTTGCGAAAACTGTCGCCACCGCGCGATCCAGCGCGGCCGCCCATGATTTCCGTTTCGTTCAATTTGGACCCGATGATTGATGTTAGCAAGATGGGATTTTCCGGGCTGAAGGTCGATCCGATCATCGAGCCCCGAAGCTTTGAAAATTTCGAATGGTTCGTCAACGGAGTCATTCTGGCGGACAAGTCGGTTGAGCTTCAACTGCAATACAATTGCAATCTGTACAGCAAGCAGTCCATCCGTTTTTACTTGGAAGGATTCGAAGCGTTTCTGTCCGAGTTGGCTGGCGCACCGCACACTCGTATCGCCGACGTTCATCTGATGAGCATTGCCCAGCGACGGCAAGTGATGGTCGATTGGAACGCAACGGAACTGGAATACCCAATCGACGGGACCTTGCATGGTGAATTCTCTCGTCAAGCAGCGGCGACTCCTGACAGAACCGCCATCAAGTTCGATGACACCCTGCTGACGTACGCAGAAGTCGAAGCCAGTTCAAATAAGATCGCTCGTTATTTGAAATCATCAGGCGTCGGGCCGGGGGATCTGGTTGGAATTTGCGTCGATCGTAGCGAGCGAACGTTGGTCTACCTGTACGGAGTACTGAAGTCCGGAGCAGGTTACGTGCCCTTGGATCCGGCTTATCCGACCGATCGCCTTCAATACATGTGTGATCACTCTGGGCTGAAACTGATCGTGACCGAGCAAGATTTGGTCGATCGGGTTTCAGATTTTAACAAACCGCACGTCGCGATCGACAACGTTGCCAATGAGATCGAGCGACTTGATTCCGGACCAGTTGACGTGACGGTTACTCCCGGAGACATCTGCTACGTGATCTACACGTCCGGCTCAACTGGCAAGCCGAAGGGAGTGCAAGTTCCTCATGGCCCCGTCGTGAACTTTCTTTGCTCAATGCAACAGACGCCGGGATTCGACGAAAACGATTCGGTGTTAGCCGTAACAACGCTGTCATTCGACATTGCCGTGTTAGAACTTTATTTGCCTACCGTGTCAGGCGGAACCGTCGTCATGGTTGACCAAGCGACAGCGGTTGATGGCGTCAAGCTGGCTGAACAATTGGAAAAACATTCGATCACCGTCATGCAGGCGACGCCCGCAACTTGGCGTTTGATGATTCAGGCTGATTGGAACGGCAACACCGACTTGAAAGTCTTGTGTGGGGGCGAGCCGATGCCTCAAGATCTGGTCCAGCCGTTGTTGGATCGATGCAATCAATTGTGGAACATGTACGGCCCGACCGAAACCACCGTCTGGTCGGCAGCCTATCGAATCGAAAGTTCGACCGCTCCCGTTTTGATAGGAAAACCAATCGGAAACACTCAGATCTATCTGCTTGACGCAAACGGTCGAGAAGTGCCCGTCGGATGCGAGGGAGAGCTGTACATTGGCGGGGCAGGGGTGACATCCGGATATTTGCATCAGCGAGAGATGACCGACGAGCGTTTCGTTAAAAATCGCTACCGAAACCCATTCGCGGATTACGTCAGCGATCGTTTGTACAAGACCGGCGACGTGGCAAAGTATCGATTCGATGGAAACATCCAATTCCTTCGCCGTAACGACAAACAGGTGAAAGTCCGTGGCTTTCGAATTGAGCTGGGCGAAATTGAACAGGCCATCAAGGCTCATCTTTCAGTTCAACAAACGGTTGTCATTGTGCGGGAAGACACCGTTGGAGATGCACGCTTGGTAGCCTACGTCGTGACCAAGCCTGATCAGTCGATTGATGGGAATCAGTTGCGTGATCACGTCCGCGAGTCACTCCCGTTCTATATGGTGCCTCAGCATTTTGTTGAACTTGAATCCATGCCGCAAACGAACAATGGCAAGATCGATTACAAGGCCTTGCCGATTCCTGTTATTGTGATGGAGACGAACGACGCCGTCTCAAACGATATCGCGTTGCCTGGGACGGCCCCCGAAAAGTACCTTGCCGGTGTGTGGCAGGACGTGCTTGAGATCGACGACGTTGGACTGAATGACTTGTTCTTCGATATCGGCGGTCACTCGCTGCTGGTGATGAAAGTTATCTCTTCAGTGCATCAGCAAACGGGCATCAAGTTAGGGCCGCAAGACTTCTTGGTCGCCACCCTCGAACAGATGGCCAACAAAATTTCAGAGTCATACTTCTTCAACCGTGAGATTGAAGAAGCGGAACCTGAACCAGTGCCAGAAGCACGGGGCGAAATGAACTCGAGTGAGCCAGATGCCGCAATTGAAACTGCCGATCGTCAAACTCGCGTCGAGCATCAGGGTGTGTTCAAGAAGCTCACCGGGTTTTGGACCTAAGGAGTATGCGACAAATAAGTGTCACCTTTCGCGCCACGAAAGTTGCATGAAACAAACGTTGCTTTCACGGAGCGAAAAACGACTTCAAGGAAGACGACGGTAACAAACCACTTGGAACTAAACTGCAATTTGATGCAACAATACTTTGGACATCCCGAATCGCCGCTATTCAGCGTTTACCATGCGCCGCGAGGTAAGCATGGTGGCGATGGACGAGCCGTGTTGATCTGCCCTCCGATCGGACAAGAGTACATACGGACTCATTGGTGTTTGCGACTGGTCGCCAATCAGATCGCTCGCGGTGGCGCCCATGTGCTGCGACTGGACTATCACGGGATAGGAGATTCTTCCGGGCGCGTTGAGCACGTGGATTCGGTCCGCGTCTGGCAGAACAATATTCGTGAAGCGATCGAACATCTGAAGAAAATCAGTGGTGCTGAAACGGTGATGTTGTTAGGGCAGCGATTCGGTGGAACGCTCGCAGGTGAGGTTGCCCAGAAACGACCGGATGTCAACAGCGTCGTGTTGTGGGAACCGGTTCTTGATGGCCTGAGCTACTTGAAACAACTTCGCGCGATGCATGCGGAAATGCTGGACCTGTGGGTTTGCAAAATGACGACTCAGAATGACGATGTATCGGAAGAAATTCTTGGTTCCCTGTACTCACGCGTATTACTGAACGAAGTAGAAGGTCTTCAGCTGAACGTAGGCGATATTCCTCAACCGCAACTGATTGTAAGCTGCGGATGCACAGATTCTGCCTTGAGCCATCCCGAGCCTTCGTTGCAAAAGGTTGTTTTAGATGACCGTGAGTCCTCGTGGGACGACCTGCGTGAATTGGAATCGGCTTGGCTGCGTCCTCAAGTTTCGCGAAAGATCGTGAAACTGGTTCGAGAAATGTTCGATCGACTCGAGCGGTTTGATGCGTTAAAGACTGAGTCGCGGTCAGCCAAAGTGGGAGCCGGACAATGAAACAACAGGTTTGCAACTTTGGAAACGAAGGTCATTTGCTCGGCATCCTGACCACTCCAGACGACGATGTCCGTGTCCCCGACGCGCCGATCGCGCTGATTCTTAACGCTGGGATCGTGCATCGAGTCGGCCCGTTCCGTTTGAATGTTGATATCGCTCGGCATCTGGCTGAGCTTGGATATTCGACCCTGCGACTGGATCTTTCGGGGTTGGGTGACAGTGGACCGCGGACAGGAAAGCTGGAACTTGAAAATCGAGCCGAACTGGATGCCGCAGATGCGATGACGTTTCTGCAACAAGAAACTGGCGTCGGCAGGTTCGTGATCGTCGGACTGTGCAGCGGCGCTTACAATGCTCATTGTGTGGCGGTGAAAGATCAGCGAGTGATCGGTGCGGTGTTCATGGACGGGATCGTTTTTCGCACCGTTGGCTACTTCTTGCGTCACCACGTGGGCAGGGTTTTTCGTCCTCGTTTCTGGCGAAACGCATTCAAGCGAAGATTCAATCGCCCCGCTCGTGCGGGCAGCGAGGCTGGCGGAAACGCTCTTGCGGAAAGCGAATTCTTTGGCGACGGTCTTTCGAAGGATCAGGTAATCAATGACTTGACCGGTTTGATGGATCGAGGCGTACAGATGTTGTTTCTGTACACTGATGGCTACGATGACATCTGTGGGCGGTCTCAGTTTCGTGAAATGTACGGCCTGAGGCCCGATAATGGTCAGTTGCAGGTGGAGTACTTTCCCAAATCGGAGCACACGTTCCGATTGACCGAAAATCGTCGCGCTGCCTGCGAGCGGGTGTCCAGTTGGTTTCAGAGTCGATTTGAGGCAACCGAACCGGTTGCAAGCTGAATCGTGCCCGCCTCGAAACTCCAACATGGTGGGCGGATCTGAACTCTAGCCAGCCCGGCTAAACGCGGTGATCCCCGTCGTCCTTCGTTTGCCATCTTGATCTGCACTGGAGGCAAGGCTGGCTGTTGAAGTAGAATGTCGCCTTTCATTCTTGTCCGATCGGCTCGTTCTTACTCATGCCAGACTCCAACGCTTCCAACCAATCTGATTTTCAGCTGCCTCTTTACGCGGGCGTCGACGTCGGAGGAACGAATATCAAGGTTGGCGTGGTCGACGATCTTGGGAAAACGGTCGCTCATTCGAAGTTCCCGACACCCGAGAAATGCTCGGACGGAGCCTTCGATCGAGCGGCGGAAATGATGGATCAGTTTCTGGAGCCGCATGGTTTCTCACGAGAGGACGTCGCGGCGGTTGGCTTGGGGACTCCTGGCCCGTTGGACATGAAAAAAGGAATCTTGACCGCGCCGGTTAACATGCCCGGTTGGCGAAACGTTCCGGTGCGCAAAATGTTGGCCCAGTCGACAGGAAAGTCGGTAACCTACGCCAACGATGCAGGGGCGGCGGCGTTTGGAGAGTACTGGGTTGGCGGTGGCAAAGACTACGACAGCATGGCGCTGCTGACGTTGGGGACGGGCGTGGGCGGAGGAATCATCTATCAAGGAATGTCGATTGACGGCGCCCAGAGTTTTGGATCGGAAGTCGGACACGCAACGATCGATACGTCTGCCAACGCGAGGACCTGCAACTGTGGCAATCGAGGGCACCTCGAAGCGTACACCAGCGCAACCGGAGTCGTGAATCGAACGGCGGAGCTGTTGCCTGATTATCCGAGCAGCAAACTAATGGACATGGTCAGTGAAACTTCCGCGCTTTCGGCGTTGATGGTTTCCAACGCGGCTGACGCAGGAGATGAATTGGCGATTCGAATCGTGGACGAGACCGCCGAATATTTGGCGCGGGGGATTACCATTGTGGCTCACGTGGTCAATCCGGCAGCTTTTGTGTTGGGCGGCGCGATGAATTTTGGAGGAGCAGAATCAAAGATGGGAAGGCGATTTTTGAACGAGACCGTGTCAAAAGTTAGATCGGCCGTGTTTCCAGACGTTGCGAAGAACTTGGTCGTTGATTTTGCTCAGTTGGGTGGCGATGCCGGCTTCATCGGAGCCGCCGGGCTGGCTCGCGAGAATCATCGATCGGCCTGACCTTGGCCATTGCGTGCCGCCCTTGCCAATTTTTACTTCTTCGCTCAACCCACCTTGTTTCATGCCTCGTACCCCGACCAAAAACATTCGCAACTTTTGCATTATTGCTCACATCGACCACGGTAAGAGTACGCTGGCCGATCGATTGTTGGAGCATACGGGAACGATCACGACCCGCGAAATGCAAGATCAAGTGCTCGACGATATGGACTTGGAGCGTCAGCGCGGAATCACGATCAAGGCTCGTGCCGTCGCGATGCCGGTCAAACTGAATGGCGAAATGTATGAACTGAATTTGATCGACACGCCGGGCCACGTCGACTTTCAATACGAGGTATCCAGATCACTGATGTGTTGCGAGGGAGCGCTATTGCTGGCGGATGCGTTTCAAGGCGTTGAGGCTCAGACGGTCGCCACCGGTTACGCCGCGATCGAGCACGATCTGGACATCATCCCGGTGATCAACAAGATCGATCTGCAATACCAACGAGCCGACGATGTAGCGCGTGAGATGGAGCAGTCGCTGGGAGTGAACGTGGAAGATTGCGTTCGCGTCAGCGCGAAATCGGGTATCAACATTGATGAACTGCTGGAGGCGATTGTCGAACGCATCAAGCCTCCTGCGGGCGATGACAAGGCTCCTCTGCAAGCGATGGTATTTGATTCTCACTACGATGAATTCCGCGGCGCGATCACTTACGTGCGGGTGATGCAAGGAACCGTCAAAAAGGGCGACAAAGTTCAATTCATGCGTTCCGAATCGAATCACGAAGTCGTGGAACTGGGTCAGTTCCGTCCCAAACAGACTCCGTGCGATACACTTTTTCCGGGGCAGGTCGGATACCTGGTGTGTAACATCAAGTCGCTTGATCAAGTGAACTGTGGCGACACGATCACTACGGTTTCGGAGCCTGCGACCGAGCCTTTGCCGGGCTATCACGAGCCGAAGCGGATGGTCTACTGCGGGTTGTATCCATCCGACGGTCAGGATTTCAGCGAATTACGCGATGCGTTGGGAAAGTTGGCGATCAACGATCCGAGTTTCGAATTCACGCCTGAATCGAGTGACGCCTTAGGTTTTGGATTCCGTTGTGGCTTTCTGGGAATGCTGCACATGGAAGTCGTTCAGCAACGGCTGGAACAGGAATCGGATGTTGACCTTGTGCAGACGGCTCCCAACGTGACCTATGAAATCATCACCAAACGAGGCGAAACGCTCGAGATTCATCGACCACAAGAGGTTCCAGATCCGGGCGAAATTGAAGAATTCCGCCAGCCAATCGTGCGAGTGAACTTGATCCAGCCAGAAGAGTACGTGGGTGCCGTCATCAAGCTATGTCAGGAACGGCGTGGCATCCAGCAGAACACGGAGTATCTATCAGCGACGAGAGTCATGCTGACGTACGATCTTCCGCTGGCTGAAGTCATCTACGACATGCATGACCGGTTGAAGAGCGCGACGCGTGGTTACGGCACGATGGATTATGACGTGCTGGGTTACTTTTCGGCGGATCTTGTTCGGCTGGACATTCTGGTCAACGGAAACAAGGTCGATGCGTTGAGCGTGATTTGCCACCGAGGTGACGCGGACCGGCGGGGCAGGGCGGTCGTGAAAAAGCTGAAGGACGAAATCAATCAGCACATGTTCGAGGTCGCTGTTCAAGCCGCGATCGGCAGCCGAGTGATTGCTCGTGAAACAGTTCGAGCCCAGCGGAAAAACGTCACCGCCAAGTGTTATGGCGGCGACATCAGTCGTAAACGCAAGCTGCTTCAGAAGCAAAAGGCCGGTAAAAAGCGAATGAAGTCTGTCGGCAACGTCGATATTCCTCAGAAAGCATTCATGGCGATTCTGGACACGGGTGAGGCAAACAAGTAACGCAAACAAGTAACGCCCCGTTTGCCTCCAATGTTCGTTTGAAACTAGCGACGGACACCACGTTTTGGGCGATCGCGGTCCTTCGGTTTCTTTGCTTCTCCGACTTCGGCAGAATCATCGTGAATGAACAGTGAGTGCCGGTACTCTTTTTGATCGTCAAAGTCATTGTGAAGCACGAACTCACCTTCCGAATTCAGGACAAGCGTTTCGCCCGGTAGCGAATAATCC
The DNA here is from genome assembly GCA_937928215.1 of uncultured Pirellulaceae bacterium. GTDB lineage: Bacteria > Planctomycetota > Planctomycetia > Pirellulales > Pirellulaceae > Mariniblastus. The sequence goes on from CALFWL010000086.1 coordinate 14,127, forward strand.
ATCAGTTCTTTCCGTCGCCCCGTATCAACCGCCTCGCCACCCATCACGTCTACCAAAACCATGTTGGTATGAATTTTCTGTCGATCGGCTTTGTGAACGGCCCAAGTCAGTGGATTTAACAAGTGAGCATCGGCAGTGTAGTTCAACAGTTCGCCCCGACGAACCAACTGCTTGGTCGGCACGAGCGTTTTGTAAATCTTTGACCAGACGGCGACTGCCATATCGACAGCGGGCTCACCATCTGGAACTTCAAAGTCTCCGACGCGATCAGTTTTGGATGGCACGACATCTCCGGCGGCAACTTGAGACCGGGACGCATCCGAAACGGTTACCGTGACCGGTTCGCTCCATTCGGTTGGACGAGCAAAGCGAAGCTCATCCAGATCAAACAAAGCGTCCAGGTCCACCTTTTCTCTGCGAGGGACTGCGATTTCCTCGAAACGCTCATCGCCCTCACCGTCGCCATAGGCTTCGCTGACGTAGAAAATAGATCGATCTGAGTCTTTTGGGTCTTCGTCTTCACGGGCACGAGACAGTCGGGCTCGCGCGTCAGCGCTGACCATCTTGCGAGTGATTGGAATCTTCTTGTAAACCTTTTCTTGTTTCTCATCGGTTTTGACACCACGAGTTCGCGGGCGTGTTGAACCGGTGTCCATATCCATATCTAGGTCCATGTCCATCATGTCCATGTCCATCATATCCATATCTATTGCACCGCCGCGATTACTTCGTTTTTTGGAGTCGCTTGGTTCATTGTTGGGATCCGCCAACCAAAGCCGAACACGATACTGATAAGTTTTGCCGGGAGCGGTTTGCAAGTCGAAAAATCGGACCAGTTTGTGGTCTGCGGTCGGTTCCAATTCCGCCATGACTTCCTCATACGGCTTTTTGTCAGAACCACGACGTTGGGCCATCGAACGAACGCGATCGCGTGAGCCCGATCGGCGATTCCCGAGCGATCGTCGGGAGACACCTGGCCCAACGCGACGAGCAACTTGATCTTCGTTGTCTGCCGTTGCAAAAAGACCTTCTTCATTGACAGCGGGATCGCGATTTCCGCCGGACTCATCCTCGTCCACATCATCAAAACCTGAGAATTCCCGCTCCTTGACTTTCGGGTGCAAAGAAAACGGTTTGTAGTCGACCATCGTCAGTGGTGGGATGACTCCCGACAGCATTTCGTCGTAGTTGTCTGGGGCCACAACCTCGGGAGCCGCAGCGGGATAGAGTCGCGACTGTCCTTCATGGATCCTTTGCGAAACATCTTTCCATTCGCCCGGTTTGCCGTCGACGACCTCCGCACGCTCAACCTGTACGTACTGATAAACGGGATGGTCGCGTTCGGGATAGTAGCCGGCTCCGAATGCAAAGCTGTTTTGGTAATCAGCATATTGCTTTTTGACATCGACAACGCCAGCCACGGCGACTCCGTTCAGAAGAAAAACGCGATCATTCCGGCTGAGCCTAGAACTGCCGGGGCGCAAGCCCAACGTTTCGTGATGTTGAACCAACGGCACGTTCTCGCCCGGGATTCTGACTTCTTCGATTTCTTTCTTGTCGCGAGGACGTCGCGGTGGCCTACGAGTTGAAGGAGGGCGGCGCCGGTCGCGTGAGTCGTCATCCTCCACCTCTTCGACGTTTGCCTCGACGGCGAGCGGCAGGTCGTCCATCACGTCTTTCATATTTCCAGATGTGGCAAGATAGATCGGCGCCGTGAAAGGCTTTGCAATCAAATCCGTGACCGGTAACAGTTTGGGGTCGTTCCGCGGTGCGAGTGATTTAACGGCAACGCTGGCGATTCGGATCTCCAGTTCAGATGGATCGATCCCTTCATCGTTCAGGATGACGGGCAAAGATTCGACCGCCAATCGAGAATCCTTGATCTGAGTCCATGCATCTTCTGCGACAATGTGCTCGCCTGCCTGCTCCGCCATGGTTAACAATTGTCGCGGAGTGGTTTCGTCAAAAACTTCGGTTTTGTACCCCGACCAGAAGAACCAACCCATCAGACTTACAGCTAAGAAGATGATCAGTTTTTCAGTGTGGTGTAGAAAAAAACTCTGGATCGATTGTTTGTTGATTTTCGGGAGTTTCATGATCGTTCCGTTTCGGTAAAACCGTTGCCCCGGATGGTAGTAATTATCTTCTGGACCATTCACGTCGTGGTTGCACGAACGACCGTCCAGCGTGTCGTTCATTTACTCTTTAATCGCCAGCAGATCCCGCCGTTGCGACAAGCTGGCGGTTTCGTCGAGATTAACCGCTGGCTCTTCAAGACCTGCGGCCTTGCGGAGGAATTTCTCGCGGACCGGATTGTAAATTTTGACGATCCCGTAAAACTCGACGCTGACATCGTAGTTGGTGCGGACTTCGACGGGGGTCGACTTCAATTCGATTTCTTGAACCGAGCTACCCCCTCCGCTTAGGCCCATGTCCATATCCATCATATCCATATCCATATCCATCATGTCCATGCCCAGTCCCCCTCCACCACCACCACCAAGTCCGGCCTGCCGTTTGGCTCCGCCGTTCAATTCAATGCCTTGGCCCGCGATGTGCCGATTGATGCGGACCTGATGAATCTCGAATGCGAAAGGTGAATTGGCACAGGCGGCAATGAAGTCCGCTATCTTTCTCTCGTCCATCACCAATGCAATTCGCACGGGGACTCGTTTTGAAACAATCAGTTCGATATTGCTGTCGGGAAGTGTGGAGCCTGTGATGACTCCTTTGACCACATCAGCCGAGTAAGGCTTGAAGTCCTGATCCACATAACGGCCATGAAATGGGCTGGTGCTGGCTGCCTGATCAAAATCGCTTGCTGGAGCAGTGGTTGGTGCGGCGGGTGCCGGTGCTGCGCCATCTTCTCCGCCCAATCGAGTATCGACGGGGATCAGCTCGCCCAACTGAGTTCTCGCCTCACGCCCGAAAGCGACGTGATCTATTTGTTTAATGGTTGCCAGATCGTTGGCGTCAACGTCGCCGTTGATTTGTCGAATGATGCCGAACATCGCCTCCAGCAGCCACAGATCCTGTTGCAGCATGTAAACCTGCAGCGGGGTAGGGTCGGGTGTCGGCAGGTTATGATCATCGTAGTTTTGAAACTCGGTCAATTTCTGGTACCAGAGATCTTGGTTCGCCTGTTCCCAGACGACTGCGACTCCAGCCAACTCTTCGTCAGTCAACTGTCGGCTGGAGCGACGACGGTCACTCAGCGGATTAAATCGACCATCGCGAGAAGTCAGTCGCATCTCTTCCAGCTTTTCTTCGCTGAACGCCCAATTGGTGCGAACCATTTCGCTGATCTTGTCCATCTGTCTTTTGATGTTCGACCGATAGAGAGTCAGGTACTGCTCCATCCCGAGCCCTTTGAAGTTGTCAGGGAACGTCTCGGGCGGGTCGAACCGACCAAAAACTCGTACAAACTCGGTGCTGCCAATGACATCGGTTGGCCACTTCAGAATGGATGCCTGGGCTTTGTGGCGGACCTCCCACGCTTTCACAATGTCGTCCACCTGCTGAGACATTTCCTGTTTCATTCCGGACTCAGTGGTTTGGTTCGGATGAGCCACAACCGTTTCATCAACGTCCGTTGCCGTCACCGTCCGGATTGCTTTCGCGGCGGAAATCTGACTCTTGACCGCACTGGCAAAGCTAGAAGTCTCTTTTGAGACCGTACCCGAGGCCACGAACCACGCACCGAGCATCCCTAACGCCAAAAAAGCACTTGCCAGCCAGAAGCTGTTCTTTTTCAGCCAAGCGATTGCGGGAGCTAATTTTTCCATTTGAGTGTTCCGATCTCGGTTGATGATCGTGACCGGTCGTGTGCCGATCTGTTCAATTGATTGTTTGCAACAAGTTGTCACGATTCAACGAGTGCTCAGCGAGCGACATGCAAAATCTGACAACACTTTTCTATTCCGCGTCCGTCTCTTGTGTTTCGGCATCGATAGCAGCCTGAGCCGCTTCGGCTTCGGCCTTGCGACGTTCCTCGCGAGCGAGCAGGCGATCCTCGGGCGATCGAGGTACCCAAGCCATCTGCACCACAAAATTGTATTCCTTGACTTTGAAACTCGCCTCCGCCGTCACATCTTTCTCCTCTTCGGGATCTGTCTTTTTGGATGCAACGATTGGCTGTCGGTTGCCGGTCGTGCGACGCGTCTTCGTGTCAATCGCTGAAGCCGTCGGGTCATAAACGACCATCTTGCTGGTCAATGGCGAAGTTCGGGTGATCGTGGGGTACAAAATGCCGAGGTCCGAATACTTGAACATTCGGTCCGGATCATCGTTGGCGGGCAATTTCACATCTGCTTTGGTCAGCAAGTTGTTAATCAAAGTGGATACCACGAACCGCTTTCCGAAATTGAGTTCGGCCATGCTCTTGCGACTGTTGTGAAAATGGTGTCCGCGAATCTCGATCACCCAACCGGGCGTATCCGACAAGCCACCTTCCGCTTCCGAGTCCTCGGAATCGACATCCAGCTCGACATCGTCCGTCGTGACGCCCGCCTCTTGGGCCGCCACCAGAACTTCTTCTGAAACAGCAAACTGTTTGTCGAACACGGGCTTGATCGTGCTAACCCAAGTCGAAAGATCTTCGTGGAAGACGGACTCAATGTGGTCAATGTAAATTTCTTTTCGGTCTTCAAACTTGTATTCCCGTGGGTCGACCGTTTGAATGCCGGCTTCAAGCGATTCCTTGATGGTTGGGTCTTCTGGAAATGCTTGGTAAAGGGCCGAGTAGACTTCGATCCAACCGCCTTTGTCTTCTGACGCGGAAACCAATTCTTGAGAAATCAGGTCCAGTTTGTCCTGCGTTGCTTTCAGTTCAGAGTCCGTCGTTACGAATTGATCGCTTTTGGATTTCTGCGACTTGACTTGGCTCATCGACTCCTTCCACTTACGACCTTCCAGCTCAAACTCCGGATTGACCTTCCACCACGCAACGGTTTGGAAGAAAAACGACAAAACCAAGCCGAGCGTCAACATGGCAACCGACGCCAGCACCCAAGGTTTTTTCGCACGGACAATCCGCTCGACTTCGATTTCGCGTGGCAGCAGGTTGGTGTTGATTGTCCCTTGCTTCAGTCCTTGCAGGCACAGTCCGTAACACGTTGCAAACGACAGGACGTTGGAACTGAATGACGGCTGAGCCACCACATCACTGCCCTTGAGCTTTGAGTACTCCGAAATTTTCGCAACGTCCATTTCCAATTGCTTGTTCAGATATTGCCGCAAACCAGGGAGTTTGGCAGCATTGCCGAGCATCACAATTTCTGAGATCGAAGCGGTTTTCTCGTTTCGCAGGAAGAACTGAAGGGACCGCTGGACTTCGTTGACCAAGTCATTGAAAACGGGCCGCATCGCTTTGAAAACTTCCTTCGGATTCTCTGACTGCCGAGCGTTGCGTTTCAGTTGCTCCGCTTTGGTTTGAGTCAGCTTCAGCTCACGCGAAAGATGGCGAGTGAAATGATTTCCCCCAATCGGAATGTTACGCATCCACAGGCGCAAACCGTTGGTCACGATCAGGTCCGTCGTGTCCGTTCCGATCGACATGACCACAGTGGACTCGGGTGGGTTTTCCGGATCGATGTCTTCCGGATCCGGCAACTGGTCAAGCACGTCATGACACACCACGTTGAAGATCGAAAGTGGAGAAAGTTGAACAATGTCGACGCCAATTTCCGCGTGATCAAATGGCTTGAGAGCGCGGAAGACAGCGTCGCGTTTCATCGCGAACAAGCCAACCTCGGCGTCCTGAGTCCGCCCCTCGACGACGGCTCCCCCGAGTTGCTGCCAGTCCCAAATCACGTCCTCGATCGGGAACGGAATCTGTTGCTTCACTTCGTACTTGACGATCTCCGGCAGCTTGGACGGTTCGACCGGAGGCGGCTTGAAGAAACGCGAAAGCCCTGCCTGGCCAGAAACGCTGATCGCGACCTTGTCGCCCGCAACGTTGTTCCTTGACAAGAACTCGACCAATGCTTCTTGGATTAACTCCTCCGGATCGGCTTCCGGCTGACCGAGAATTTTCGGATATTCGATGTAATCGTATTTGTCAGCGATGATCGTCTGACCATCAGAGTCCAAAGTGCAGCGGAGAGCTTTGAGCGCACATTGTCCAAGATCGATTCCCCAAACGGCGTTTGATTTGGCCATCGCGTTACCTGTGCCTAAATATTGGTATGTTATCAGCTCGCCTGATGAAACCCGGCTTGCCAGCGTATTCGAATCTGCCATAACCCATTGCTGGAAAGGGATTTCGGCGATCGGAATTCGCTCGCGAAGCGACGTTTCTACCGGGAAGCGGCACAGAGTCGGGCGTTTCGCTGACGGCGGTTCATTTTCTCCCGCCAAGTCACTCTAATGTACCCACTGGGGCAGAATTGTGTCAAATTACTTCGCTCAATCATCTGAATTTTGGCAGGATCAGATCGGTTTAACCCAGTTATCGCACACGAAAGACACACGAGCAAAACGTTCATGTTTCAAGCGAGCGATTGCAACAACCGTAGGCCGAACTCCACGATTTACACTACGCGGATTTTCCCTCCAGAGCAAGCTTGAACCGGCGACAGCGTGTCGAACTGGCGCGACGTCGATTGCGTGCCGTCTCGGTTAAGGTTGCTCAGGCGTTCACTGTTGGCTGAATTCAGTCGATTAGCGGCGTGCCTTGAGCAACTTCGCTCCATCCCTTCTACTGCGTTTGACGTTGGCAGCCCTTTCGCGATCTCTCCGAATCCAGACATTTGATGAACCGAACACGTTTGTCCATCGCCCTGCCCTGTCATTCATTTGACGATTTTCCGATTCGCTTGTCGGCGGAAAAGTCTGCCAACCTACTGAGATGTTGGACGGCTTTGTGGCACCCGAGCCTGTTGGCGCGTTTCGGCGTAAGGCCGGACATTTGGTCTGTCGCAACGACTGAAGTTGCCGAACGGTCGCCAGACGAATTGGCCGCGGCGGTGGTTGTTCCAATGATTGCTGCTGCCGATTTTGATCGTGTGACTCAGGGACTCGAATCGATCAAAGCAGTTCGTTGCGACGCAGCTAGTTCAACACGGGCAGACATTGTTTCGGCGATGCAGGAGAAACTGGCCGTTGGCTCAAACCGAAAGTCCGACGGTCAAGACTCTCAGACGCTTGCTCGTCTGGCTGAGGATTTTTTCGCCTTGGGGTATGCGTGGTTGCAAGTGCGATTGATGACGCTGCACGTTCGGTATTCGACCAATCTAGACGACGAAGAGTTTGACAATCAATTGATTGAAGCTGCCGCCACATGGAGTCGTGGTGAACATGAGGCGGCTGCCGAAAATCTGACGCGGTGCTTCGATTTGTTGTTGCAGGAAAAAAACAACTACTCCTCAGTTGCGCCGGATCTGTTGGAGTTAGTGCTGGTCGAATCGAGTACGGTCGGCGCGAAACTCGAATCCCAGCTTTCAGTCGATCACCATATCAATCTGTTGTTAACTGGAAACGTTGCTGTCGAACTCAAAGAGAAAATGCCCGGCGCATTTCAAACTGTCAAGCAGAGATCGGGTGATGGGTCGCTGTCGATCATTGGCGGGCTCAAGCGGGAGTTGCCCGACTCGCTGATTCCGCTTGAGTGCCAGCTTCGTCAGTTCCATACCGGCGGACAAACGTTTGCATCGCTGCTGGATACCCGGTTGCGAATATTTGCGCGGCGGCGTTTTGGCCTGACCTCCATGACACCCGGCTTTCTGGAACAACTTGACTACCACGGTGCTTGTCATTTGACGCTTGATGGAGGAAAGCTTCCCGACGTTCACGGATCAAACATGCGGTGGGTCGGTGAAGATGCTCAGACCATCCCAGCTCTGGCGACCGTCCCCTTGGACGCGAATGATTCACGAGGTTTTCTGGACCTGGGTATTCGAATTGCAAACCAGATCGATGCGGAGCACGCTTCGACCGTCGTTTTTGCTCATTGGCCAGACAGGGTTTGTGAATCATTTCTGGATTTGGTCCGTCTGGAAAAGTACGGCTCTCTTTTTGGCACGTTCATCGGGTTTGATGACTATTTCGAAGCTGCCTACGATCCAGGCTACGGTGAGCCATTTACGGCAGAGCAATACGAAATCCCTGGGTTGGATCGGCACCTTCAGGAGGAAGTTGCTGACCCCGTTTCAAGATTCGTTCAATACTGGGAACTGTATCATCAATTAACAAGCTGTCGCTCGCTGATGACAATGTCTGCGTTCGCAAGAGCGCGTAGCGAACCCGAGTTCGTGGAAGGCCTCTCACGATGGGAGCGTCAGCTTGCCAGACTCGATGGCGATATCGACGCCTTGATTGGTGGAACGGGCCAAGGTTCCAATTTCGAGCAATTGGTTCAAGAAACGCAACAAGCCATTGACAGAATTCGGTCGGAGATTCTGGATGCCTTTCTTCAAAGTGCGGATCCTGTTTCCGACAACACAACCGGCGTTTGCGTGGCCAATTCTGTCAGCTTTTCACGTGAGACGTTTCTGTCCGACGGAACGGTGTTGGAGTTGCCTGCCTTGGGCTGGACCACCGTTTCGCCCGAGCGTCGAACCATGCTGAAGCGGTCGCTCGGAGGTCCGCCGGTCGACGGCGGACTGACCCTGCGAAACGAATTCTTCAGCGTCAGCGTTGATCCGAAATCAGGCGGCATTCGTAGCCTGCAAACGTACGATCAGCGACAGACTCAGGCGAGTCAACGTCTGTCCGTTCGGCTTCCAACCGGCAAACGTTCGGCAACTTATGCCGACATGGTCGCCGACAATATTTCGACTGAACGAGTCACATCAACAGAATCTCGAATCGTTTCGCAAGGTCACTTGACTGACCCGCGAACGGGGGAATCAGTTGGCGGTTTTACTCAGACCCTGTCGTTGCGCCGAAAGGATCGTTTTGCCGATCTGCAAATCGAGTTTCATAACTTGAACGAGTTGCCCGCTGATTCGAATCACTATGTTTGCTCGCGGTTGGCGTGGTACGACGAATCTTCGCCCATCTTCTATGGCTCCAGCGAGACCCGAAGCCGATCTACAAATATGTGGATCGAGGCGCCGACCTATCTGCGCGTCGAGCAGTCGGATCACTCGGTGACTCTGTTGACCCATGGGTTGCCGTGGCACCGACGTTCCGATCGAAATCGGCTCGATTCGATACTCGTGGTGAGCAAGGAAAGCCGGCGGAAGTTTCGAATGAGCCTCGGGCCGGATTGCTCGAATGATTTGGCGGCAGCGATGGGAAGGAGTTGTCCGCAACTTCAAATAACCTTGCCCAAGAGTTTGGCATGGAACGACGGTTGGCTGTTCCATTTCTCAAGCAAAAACATCGTCGGACTGTTCTGCGAAACGCTCTTATCCGACGGGCGGATTCAAGGCGTCCGGTGGCGACTGCTTGAGACTCAGGGGCGGCGTGGTAAACTGAAACTGACTTGTCCATTCGCAGTTGCTGGGGCGGAGCGAAGGATGTTCGATGGGCGCGTTGCCAGCGCGCTGATGTTTGACGGACGGGTTGTCGAGATTGATTTTACTCGCAACGAGTATTTCGAAGTCCACGCATTCTGTGCAACGTGACGTGATGTCTGAACGCCCGCCTGATTCCATCCGATTCCAAGTTTGATCGTCAACAACCTTTCATGATCCTTACCATTGACGGGCCCGCCGGCGCAGGGAAAAGCAGTGTTACTCGACGATTGGCCGATCGACTGGGGTTTCAATTTCTGGACACGGGATCCATGTATCGCGCGGTGACGTGGGCCGCGATGGAAGCGGGGGTCAATTTCGATGTCGAAGCTGAACTTGTACCGCTGATGGAGTCGATCGAGATCCAATTGCGTGACGATGGTGTGCTGGTCAACGGAGTCGACGTAACCGACAGAATTCGTACTCGCGATGTTACGCTGAACGTGTCGTCGATTGCGGATTCGGTTCCAATTCGAGAACGACTGGTCGATCTGCAGCGTCATCTCGCGGCGGCAGGGAACTATGTGTGTGAAGGGCGCGACCAAGGAACGATCGTGTTTCCTGATGCCTTCTGCAAAATCTACCTGACCGCGTCACCCGAACAGCGAGCCCGGCGCAGGATGGAGCAACTCGCCACCACCGGTCAATTTGTCGACTACGATCAAGTTCTTCGCGAGCAGGCGATTCGCGACCGGCAAGATGAAACCCGTCCTTTCGGAGCGCTGACCCGCGCAGTCGACGCGGTCGAGGTCAACACGGATCACAAGTCCATGACTGAAGTGGTGGACGAACTCGAAGAAATCGCCCGGTCACGATTGCCTGCCGACTATGAACGTTGACTGTTCTCAAAGACCATCCGGCATAAAATCAAAGCAAAGAACTTAGTGCGACGCGTTTTCAAAGCGACTTTTGATTTGCTCGTGCCCGTGTCTCAGGCGACGGATGCATCAACGATAAAACGAACGGCAACGTGCAGGGAAACACGTCGCCGCTCGCTCATTGGGAGGCGCGATAGACATCGGGCCACATCAGGATACGGATGCTCGATCAAGCCGAGCGATTTCAAATTGAGTCAGTTCAAGGCGTCGGCGGCAGTACATCGGCATCGATCGAGTTACTGAAGGCGTCAATCCTTGGAAGGTCATCCATTCCGTACGTCACTCGATTGCTGCTACCTTGTACGGCTGCATTTGGATTGATGCTCCCCTGAGGCACGACGTTGGTTCCGTAGTTTTGGATCGCCGGTGAAGGCGAACCGATGTTTCCGCTGTCGTAATAGGAGACTCCGGGGTCATCCAATTGGATGTTTGCCGGAGCGGAAACGGGGGACTGGCCACCGCAGGTGCCGCTAGGGCAAAGAGGAGCGACGTTGCCTTGGTACCCATTCATTTGACCAGCCGGAGGATTGCAGTTGTTGCATGGAGCCCCCCGAAAGAACGATCGAATTGGGCCATTCGAAAGCGGGCCATTTTGAAACAAACCGCCTTTCATCAACTGGCCGTTGAATAGGCCGCCTCCGAACAATCCGTTTCCGCAACGGTTTGTTGCGCAACCCGAGGTTGATAAAATCAACACAGTCGATGCGATCAGGCAGATTATCTTATTCATCGTACAAGCCTCACAGGCATTGAGAAATCGTTTCAAGTTGCCTCCTTTTGAGGCTCGAAAACGTACAACGTGATTGATGATGTGCAAGTGAAACACGTTGATTTTTTTCAACATTGATTAGGTGTGCCTGATCGAGTCAAAGGGATTTCATCATGCCGGTCGTGTGGATGATGCCGTGTAGAACGATCATCAGGAGTTGGCATGGCTCGACTCCATCCGTTTGTCCGCTCCTCTTTGTTTTTCCCCGTTTGTCTGTTTCGTTTTCCGTCTTCATTTTCATTATCTAACAACCTGTTATCAAATGCGGTTACGGCTCGTGCTTTCTAAGCGTCAAATCACGTTCACGTTTGCTGTCAGCTTGCTGACGCTCCATCCTTTTTTCTGCTCGGGCGATGCCATCGGGAAGCAAGAAGTCTTCGATTCTCATGCCGTACCTGTATGCGTTGAGCAAGCCGTTGAAGACGAATCACAATCAGTCACCGTGAAAGCGTGCATTGGAACCGAAGCGGTCAGCGTGCAACCTCAGGATGAAATCTGGATTGTCTCCACTCGACAAAACGCCAGGAAAAATTGTGAGGCCATCGAGTTTCACACTCAACGATTGCAGTGCAGTCAGTGGTGGAGTGCGAGCCTTGATAACCTTGCAGCATGTCATCAAAGCGACCCGGATCATATCACCGTGGTGATTGTCCACGGCAATAATACGAAAGACGAATGGGCGTTGACTCGTGGGATGCAGTTTTATGACCGAATGTTTGGTCAAGTTCCGTGCGATCGCCCGGCCGTTCGGTTGGTGATCCTCGCTTGGGAGTCGGCTCAGGAGCTTCCTCGTCCGGGGCCGGACTACAAAATTAAGTCGGCTCGCGCGGTTGCGTTGGGGGCAGGCGTCGGTTCCTTCCTAGACACACTCGGCGGAGACCGTCCGGTGCTGGTTGGCTATAGCTTGGGCGTGCAGGTGGTGCTGTCGACATTGACTCATCAGGCAAGCAGCATCAAAGACTTGGCTGGCAGCTGCGGTCCGGGGTATCAAGTCGGATTGATTGCTCCGGCGCTGGATGGGAACTACGCGTGCGACTGCCTGCAGATGATTCCAACCAATCCGTTGATCCAGCGAGCGGAGATTTTTGTCAATCGCCATGATCGGGTCGTGCTGGCGGCTCGCGTGCTGAATCGAAAACGCTGCGAAAATCGCTGCACCGAGCCATCGCTGGTTGGGCTGGCCGACGCGGGGCGACTGGATGCAAGCCGATTCCGTTTGGACGACGTGACTCAAGAGGTTCGCAACCGTCACTCGCTGGTCAACTATATCCAATCAAGCACCGTGCGAAACCGCGTTCGCCAACTGGTTTTGAACGCCGCTTCCCAGCGAATCGTTGCAGCTGACTCGGTCGTGGATACCGCTGTTCCGTCGGAAAATCTTGAACTGGTCGAAAGCGTGTCGACTGACGTTCAGACCTTGTCAGTGGATCGACCAGTGCTGCCTTGATGAATGCTGCGTGAGTGATCGGGTTCGCGATGCGGATCGACCTGCATTGCAATCGGCTGGGCTTCGCCTACGATATTGCCCCATCGTCAGGTGATTGGCTGACGGAGATGTGCTCCGAATTCTTCAAGATAAGACGGCGTTGGAGCTGTTTCGAGGTCACGTCAGGCCGGCCCGCGTTCCATCGTCGTTTTTGAGTCTGTTGGTGTTGATGATTCCCAACCCATTGTTGCTGATCTACTGTTGCCTGATCGTGATCGCGTCGACCGTCGGAGGCTCGCTGCCTTCCCTGATCAAATTGACGCACCGACGGATTCAGATGATGCTGAGCCTTGTGTCGGGCGTCATGCTGGGGGTCGCGTTGCTGCACTTGTTGCCGCACGCGATTTATGTGCTGCGAAGTCCGGAGCAAGCGTTGATCACTTGCTTGCTGGGACTGCTGTTCATGTTTTTCATGGTGCGAATGTTTCACTTTCACCAGCATGACCTAGCCGTTGACACGGAACACGATCACGCTCAGAAGACACTTTGTGACGACGATCACGACCATCACCACGTCCATTGCGACAAACACGATGGCCAGCTGGATCTTACCTGGGCAGGACTTTGCTTTGGCTTGGCGGTACACACCATCGGGGATGGGATCGCACTGGCGGCTGCCGTCGGCGGCAACGGTTCACTGTCACTTGCGGGGCTGGGTGTATTTCTTGCGATCGTATTACATAAGCCACTCGACGCGATGTCGATCACATCACTGATGGCTGCAAAAGGATGGGGAGTTTCGAAACAGATCACGGTCAGCTTGGTTTTCTCGCTGATGTGTCCCCTAGGAGCGATTTTGTTCACGTTGGGGATCGGGCAATTTGCCGAGTATCGTGACCTCGTCTTAGGGCTGGCGTTGGCTTTTTCGGCGGGAGTCTTCTTGTGTATCTCGCTCGGAGACTTGTTACCGGAGGTCCATTTTCATTCGCACGATCGGCTGAAGCTTTCGGGCATGTTGCTGGTGGGTGTTTTGCTGGCACTGTTGTTGGAGATGTTGCCCGGTCATCAGCATCCGTCTTTGATCATGCCCGCAGGCAACGGAGCGACGATCCAGCGAGATGCGGTTGATGCAACCGATGTGGCGGAAACGGTTGAGCCGAACCAGTGATCGCTGACCTTCAGCCGCTGAAGTCGCAGAAAACGGCCCTCAGGAAATCCATCGTCTGCTGATGGATGCCCGGATTGGATGATTCGCGTGGCCCGGCGATGTTCAACACGCGGACGTTGTGTTTGGCCAGCCATTGAGAGATGCTGGATTTTGCAATCTCCATTTGCTGGTCCGAGTCGGCTTGCTGCAAATCGATCCGCATTTGAGGCCGCTGATGTTTGGACGCCAGATGTTGAGTCAACCGAGTCCCGCCAGTGATTTTTTCACGAAACAGGATCAGCGTTGCGTCGGAATCGATCACGTTTTGCTCGGTGCGAACAGCATAGTCTCGCGCGTCAGACTCCCGAAGCTGATACTTGCGGGAAATTCTGCCGTCTTCGGCCCGTCTTCCTTTCGGACACCAGCCGCCGTGCGGGATTTGCAGCGTCAAGGCAACATCAAGGGCAGCTCGATCGACTCCCGTCTGTCCGCCAGAAACGATTTTGAAGTGCTTCTTGGTCATGCTGAAAAACGGTTGACTCGGTCGCAAGTAAAGTACGCGATTCGCTTGAAATTTTCTCGCTTGAAAGTTGTTAAATGATCAGTATCCGCCCAGTCAGCCTGCAGGAAACATCGTCGGCGGCTCGGATGGTGCGTTCAAGTCAATCAGGCAAGACCAATTGGATGCCTGAATCCAGCGGAGCCAAATGGTTGATCTCGGCTGGCAATCGCTGGTCGTTTTTCGAGATAATTTCGACGTATCGTGATGCCTGACCCAACGCTTTCGCTGCGATCTCGAAAAGTGTATCACCTTGCTTGGTAATGTACAAGCGTTCACTTATCTGCGATTCGTAGTCCGCCATCGTCTGCCGAGGAATCGTACGATCGATGGGTTCGTCTTTGGGGCACAGGTTTGGCCAACGCCGTCGCAAGACTGCCAGATCCGGGAGATCAATTTTTGTGTTGGCAGGCAAGTGGTCAAAGTCATTGACGGCACCACGATTCCACTCGAATAGTGCGTGAAAGTATCGTCCATCGCCGTAATGAGACGACGCGAGAGACCAGAAGCTATCGCCTTCTTTCGTGAGGTGCAGATTCTGATGCAGGTCGGGAGGTGTGGTCGTTGGAGCCACGCTTTTCGGTACAGGCTTTGTGGCGGACAGCGTGTCGCCAGAAGTGAACAAGGATTTCGGTTCATCCGATGGCATCGCAGTCGCTGTCCGAGCGATATCTTGCTGGGGAACGGAGGCGATTTGTTTCGCGATCGGCCGGGATGGGTTCGGCATTGTCTTGAATGCGTTTTGCGTTTCCTTTTTCTTCGTAAAAGGTCGCAACGACGGCACTGGCGACATCATTCGCGGGCGAACTACTGACGGTCGGTCGCTGACAGATGGGGTAACTGAATTGAGGTTGGCCGCGTCGACGTTGGTTTTCTTAATTGACAGGGTTTCACTGATCGACAAGGGTTTGGGCTTTGGTTTCGATCTCGCTTCAAAGATGGACGTTTCAGGTTCGGAAGAACCAGGAGAGCCAGATTTGCGCGAAAGTTTCCGCAACGGTGTACCTTGAGCCGCAGCGTCACCGGCGACATTTTTCTGTTGACCGATCGTGCTGTCGGGCTTCGGTACATGCGTATTTTTGGAAAGCGGTGACGATTGTGGTTCGATTGGCCGGACCAAGCTTGGTGGCCTCACGATGCTCTTTGGCGACTTGCTGCGACTGCCAAAAATGTTGTTCGAGTTCGAACGTTCAACTTTACGAATCTTTGATGCATCCAATTTGTCGCCGGGTTTCAAGCCCAGTCGGCTCAACGCTTCTTCCCGTGTCGAAATGCCAGCCGTCGAGCCGCGTGTTCCTTCTGACGGTTCTGGTTGCTGAAAGTCCACCGGTGAGACTCGCCGATCGGTACGAACTGGATCGGGTGTCGTCGTTATCTGGGAGGGCGCTCGATTATTCCTCGCGTTTGTTGTAGCGTGTAGCTGTGGTGGATGGTGCGTAGCGGCAATCGTTGATGGGCTGGTGGCGGATGAAAATTCCGAAGTCGGATCTTCAGGAGGGCCGTTAGGCCAGACCGCTGTGGCAACTGGAGCCATTCGCACATGTTCGGGAAGCGTTCTGCCCTGCCCTGTGACTCGGTAGTACGCGACGTACACGAACACGCCCAGCAGCACCGCGACCAGTAACAGCCCGACCTGGGCGTCACGAATCACCGATGAATTCGAATTGGGAGCAAACGGGTCTCTCATGGATCTACGCATCCGTGCGATTGAGTATCCAACGTGTCTGGTCGAACAGCAGATGGTCGGACAACAACGGCCCCATCTTGCCAGACGGACGACTCGACTTATACAGCAATGAACGAAGCCCAAAAACCCGAATCAAGCGATCCGTTCAGCCACTCGCAGCTTCGCACTGCGGCTGCGAGGATTGCTTTCCAATTCCTCGGGTGAAGCGGTGATCGGCTTCCTAGTCAGGATTTTCAATTCGAAGCCCGCGTTCATGGCCGGTTGAGCAAACGACTGTTTGACGATTCGATCTTCCAATGAGTGAAAGCTGATCACGGAAATCCTGCCGCCAATTGCTAGCACTTTGGGTAGTCGCTCCATCGCAACGCTTAGCCATTTCAGTTCCTCATTGACGGCAATTCGTAAGGCCTGAAAAGTTCGCGTCGCGGGATCGATCGAGTGGTTTTTCGAACGAGGAACGCAACGTCGAACCAGCTGCGCCAGCTCCAACGAGGTGCGAATGGGCGAGTCATGTCGAGCCGCCACGATTTTTCGAGCAATGCGGCGGCTGAATCGTTCTTCGCCGAACTGGTAAATCAGATTTGCTAGATGTTTCTCGCTGAGCCGGTTCACCAGCTTCCAAGCGGCCTCGCCCGACAAGGGATCGAAACGCAGATCCAGCGGCCCGTCGCTTTGATAGCTGAAACCTCGATCACGGTCTTCCAATTGGTCGCTTGAAAGCCCCAAGTCCAGCAGCAGCGAATCCACTTGCTCGATACCCAACGCGTGCAGTTGCTCGGGAATGTCGGCGTAATTGGCGTGGATCAGTGTCAGGCGGGGATCGTCGATTGCCTCAGCGGCAGCTTCAACAGGACCGGGATCACGGTCAAACGCAATCACTTTGCCAGTTTCGCCCACTTTATCCAGCAGCCGGATCGTGTGTCCGGCTCCGCCCAGCGTACCGTCGATCACCACGTGCCCCGGTTGAGGCTGCATGCTGTCGACGACTTCGTCCGGCAGGACGGGAATATGAACGGTCAAGAGAATGGTCCGGAGCGGCAAACGAATCAGGGGCGACGAAACTACGATTTTGTCAACATTTGGCTCAAAAGCAACTCGCAAAACATCCTGTCTCGCGAGAAGCGGTGAGAGCCTATCGACGAAACGCCTTGAGGCTCTCGTTCACCAACTCCGTAGCATCTTGCATGGAATTACCGGCAAACAAATGTCATCCTGTGACCAGATATGACGTTACATCTGCCAATCGAGGGTGAACACAGAGGACGTATCGCTTGATTCTGCTGCTGAGCACAAACCATAAACGATTGTGTTGTCCCGTCAATTCACGATTCCTTAAATTCACAAAAGGCCGATTGCAGCCCGGTTTTTACGAGCTTTTAGCATTGCTTGCACCCTTCCAGAAAGCACTGGCAGTTCGGCGGTTGGTCCTCGTAGGTTCAGGTTTTCGACTCCACCGGCCGATTTCGTTTGGGTCTACTGCCAATGGGGAAAACATCGTAAAACTCTGTCAAACGCCTAGTGAACGATCGAATGAAAATCGACTTGGCACTCGCGAAATAGTAACTGCCAGATTTGATCTCGTTTCGTTCGTGTAAAATCGGCGTTGAATCAGGTTTATCCGGCAACTGATTGATTTGCGAGTGCTTCGTGTTGCCGTTCACCGCAAGAAAAGCCCAACTAAAATCGCTTCCGCCACTCCCAACCTTCCCCACCGTTTCATGTCGAACGCTTCCACCGAACCCGACCCGGCCCTGCTTCAGACCGATCACTACGATTTTGACTTGCCCAAATCCTTGATCGCTCAGCATCCGCTGCCGCAGCGTCAGGACGCTCGATTGATGACGATTGATCGAGCCACCAGCAGCATCGATCACGCTCATGTTCGGGACTTGCCAGAGATTCTGCGTCCGGGTGATTGCTTGGTTCTGAACAACACGAAAGTGATTCCGGCGAAGCTGGTCGGATATCGCAGTTCGACGCGGGGGCGGTGGCAAGGCTTGTTTCTGGAAGCCGATCCAGGCGGCGTTTGGAAAGTGTTGTGCAAGACCCGCGGGAAGGCTCAGCCCGGCGAAACGATCACCATGCAGGATCGACACGGGGTCGAGCGATTTGAGCTGACTTTGGTTGGTCGCCTAGACGACGGAGCGTGGATGGTGCGGCCCGACGCGGAAGGGACGACCGAAGAACTGCTCGAACAAATCGGTCGTGTTCCCCTGCCCCACTACATTCGAGGCGGCCAGATGACCGACGCCGATCTCGCTGATTACCAAACCGTATTTGCCAAACATGCGGGAGCCGTCGCGGCTCCCACCGCTGGCCTGCACCTGACCAGCAATTTGATTCGGGACTTGATCGACACCGGGGTCAAAATTGCTCAGGTGACACTTCACGTCGGCATCGGAACGTTCCGGCCTGTCTCCGCCGACGCGTTGGACGAACATCAAATGCATCACGAGTGGGGATCGCTTGAGCAAAAAGGGGCGGACATCATCAATGAGACTCGGGCCACAGGCGGGCGAGTGATCGCGATTGGAACGACCAGCGTCCGAGTTTTAGAAACCGCCGCATTGGACAACCAGCCCGGCGAGCCATTGCGTGCGTGGTCGGGCAACACCAATTTGTTCATCAAGCCACCATGGACCTTCAAAGCGATCGATGGCCTGCTGACCAACTTCCATCTTCCTCGCAGCACGTTGCTGGTGATGATCCGCACACTGGGCGGCGATCAGTTGATGACCGACGCGTACGCGCAAGCCATCGAAGAA
>CALFWL010000087.1 GCA_937928215.1 uncultured Pirellulaceae bacterium
ATCGAAGAAAAAGGAAACGCCGACGCGGCACCTGACACCGACGCCCCAGCGTAAATCAGGTTCTACGTCAGTAAAAAAAGGGAACAGCGACCCGACCTTGATTTCGGGAATCGGCCCGGTCGCGGCAAATAATCTTCGCGAACATGGGGTGAATACCATTGAACAGATCGCGGCGTGGACCGACCAGGATATGCAGCATTTCAGCGAGGTGTTGGCGGTCGGAGGGCGGATCAAGAATGAAAAATGGATCGATCAGGCAAAAGAACTGATCCGTAAAACGCAATAGCAAATTCGCACAAGAAAACGGGTGGATTGGGCGTTCGGCAGGGCCCGTCAAAACCAGCGTTTTCATTTTTTAAGTTGTTTATCTGGAAGGACTTGCGCAACGGACCGAGCAGCTTAGACTGGCGGAGGCGGCGGACCGGACTAAAATCTCGCCCTCATGAAAACTGCGTTTTCGAAAGCGACTTTTCGATCGTGTTTTCGCTGTTAGTTACTTCCCCCGACAGGTTTACCCAATGTCACGTTCGGACTTGGTTTCATCGCTCAGAGATGTCTCGCCGACTATCCTGCCATCGATGTTGATGTGTGACTTCGGAAATCTCGCCTCTGAGATTGAGACATTGGAGGAGGCAGGCGTCTCCGCTTTGCACTTGGATGTCATGGATGGGGTGTACGTTCCAAATTTCACTTACGGAATGACGATCGTCGCGGCCATTCGAAAGCTGACCGAGCTTCCTTTGGATGTCCATCTGATGATGGTGTCGCCCGAGAAATACATTCCTGCGTTTGCCGACGCGGGAGCAGATCTGATCACCTTTCACGTCGAAACCGTTGACGATCCACTGGCGGTGGTCAAGCAAATTCACGATCAAGACGTCGCTGCAGGAGTCGCGATCAATTTGGCGACTCCGGTATCTGAAATCGCGTCGGTGCTGCCCGAAGCGGACATGGCACTGGTCATGAGCATTAACGCGGGTTTCGGAGGGCAGGCGTTCAACGAGTCCGCACTGAAGAAACTGGACCAAATTCGTTCGTTGCCAGGCGGCAAGGATATCCTGCTACAGATTGATGGTGGGATCAACGCATCTACAATCAAGTCTGCTACCGACCATGGTACACAGTTGCTGGTCGTGGGCAGTGCAATTTTCAAACAGGACGACTACGGAAAAGCAATCGAGACCATGATGTCGGAGGTAACGT
The DNA here is from genome assembly GCA_937928215.1 of uncultured Pirellulaceae bacterium. Lineage (GTDB taxonomy): Bacteria > Planctomycetota > Planctomycetia > Pirellulales > Pirellulaceae > Mariniblastus. Next base: position 1,204 of record CALFWL010000087.1, read on the forward strand.
CGTCGTGAACGAGCCAACCTCCATTCCTGTTCCGGTCAACGACGTGCCCAAGCTTAGAATTATTCTGGTTCACGCTGGAGCAACAGAGCTTGACGCCCAAGGTCGGATCACCGGTACGTTGGACGTACCGATGTGCGTCGAAGCAGAAGCCCGCGTCAAGCGGACCGCTGCTCAGCTTTCGTTTTTTCCAATCGACATGATTTATACAGCGGCTTGTGATTCGGCCAGACAAACGGCGAAGCTGCTATCAAAAGACCGCAAGATTAGGATCAAAACCAGCCCGATCCTGACGAACCTTGACTGCGGATTGTGGCACGGCAAGCGAATCGATGAGGTCAAACAGACACAGCCTCGGTTGTTCCGGAAATGGGCGGAAATGTCTGACAGCGTCTGTCCGCCCGACGGAGAATCCCTCGCTGATGCGCGAGACCGCGTTACTCGGTTTCTAGGCCGAATCGAAAGAAAGCACGCGTCGGGAACGATCGTCGTGGTCGCTCCTCAGCCGCTGCTGTCGGTCATACAGGGCTTTCTTGACCCTTCCAGCGAGTTGTATCCGTGGACGACCGTTTCCGAATCTGGAAAGTGGGAGGCATTTACGGTGACGGGTGTCGAGTCGCGATTGGCGGCAACTTCACTGGTAATAACCGAGTGAACGCGTAAAGCCGTTGTAACCGTTCCAATTGGATCGAGAGCAAAGCGACAGGGCGTGTCTGGACGATCTTGGTTGGGTCCCTGATTTACGTCTCGCGACTTGGCATGACATGGCTGATACGAAAACACAATTCGAAGCATTGAGGGCTCACGCGACGCAGACCGGGTACCTGTTATCGTCGGCAGCCTTGCTGGAATGGGATCAGCAAACAAAGCTCCCGTCGGCCGCTGGTCCGTATCGAAGCGATCAGATCACTTATCTGGCAAAACTAATTCACGAACGTGAGACGGACCCGCAACTGGGGCAATGGCTCAACGAGCTTTCCGAGTCCGCCAAAATGTCGACTGAGGATCCCGCTTCCGATCGGGCGACGACCGTTCGTGAACTCAAGCGTAAGTACGATCGGTTGGTCAAGGTTCCCAGCGATCTTGTCCAGGCCATCGCGCGAGCCTGTTCTACGGGGCAACAGATCTGGGTTGAGGCGAGGAAGGCCAACGACTTTTCGGTTTTTAGGGCTGCGTTAATAGAGATCATCAACCTCAAGCAGCAACAGGCGGACGCGATTGGATTTGACCATTGTCGCTATGACGCGTTGCTGGACGAGTATGAGCCCGGTGCAGTTTCCAGCGAGGTGACGGATGTTTTCGAGGCTTTGCGTGCCGAGCTTGTGCCGCTGCTTGAGCAGCTGAAGGGTGGTGCTGATCAGGTTGACTCAAGCGTTATCCATCGAGACTATCCGATCGACGCTCAGAAAGAGTTCGTCAAAAACGCGTCGGCAAAGATTGGATTCGACTATAACCGTGGGCGTCTGGACGTGACTTACCATCCATTTTGCACAGAGATCGGCCCTGACGACTGTCGCATCACGACTCGCTACAACGAAGCCTTTTTCAACTCTGCATTTTTTGGAACGTTGCATGAGGCCGGTCACGGGATGTACGAACAGGGGCTGCGAAGTGAATGGTACTCGCTGCCACCGGGGCAGTATTGCAGCCTAGGCATCCATGAATCGCAGTCGAGGTTGTGGGAAAATTTGGTTGGGCGAAGCGAAGCGTTCTGGCAGCATTTTTTCCCACTGGCTCAATCTTGTTTTCCGGACGCCCTGAACGATGTCACACGATCACAATTTCATCGCGCCATAAATGAAATCACACCGTCTTTGATCCGGGTCGAAGCGGACGAGGTGACTTACAACCTGCACATCATTATCAGATTCGAGCTTGAGCGATCGTTGATTGAAGGTGACCTTGATGTTGCCGACCTTCCATCGGCATGGAATCAGAAATATCAACAGGCACTTGGAATCACTCCTCCAGACGACGCGTCTGGAGTGCTCCAAGATGTCCACTGGAGCGCCGGCTTGATTGGCTACTTTCCCACTTACTCGTTGGGGAACCTTTATGCCAGCCAGTTCTTTGACGCGGCTTCGGAGCAGCTTGGAGATTTGAAACCAAGCTTTGCCGAGGGGGATTTTGGTCCGTTGAAAGATTGGTTGCACCAGAATGTCTATCAATCAGGGAAGTGTCTGTCGCCAAGAAATTTGTGTTTGAAAGTGACGGGCGACGAACTGTCTCATGAACCACTGATCCAACATTTGAAAAGTAAAATTGACAGAATTTACGGACTGCCCACTTAATTCGGTTGTCCGAATGTATTAACCAACGAAAACACGTTGTCGGGACTCGATTCCGGGCGTCAGATCATCTACACTTCCGGAGTCCCAAAATGTCAGGTTCCCCTCTTAATCACTCGTCGGATGTTGGAAGCACCTTTTCCAATGCCGACATCGTCGACAAATTGGGGCACAACGAGTCGATTGGATCCGACGCTGCTGAGTACATGACTTCCATGAATCGCATCAACAAATCTACGGTTCCAACTGCCAGTGGTCCTATCATCGCTGGCAATTGCATTAGCTGTATGGGCATGGTGCGAATTTCGCACTCGCTATCGGTCAACACGACAGTCCGATGTCCTCACTGTCAGGAATCGTTTGTATTGGCGGAGTTGTTGGATCAATCGTTGCCTCCGCTGGAGGTCGTGTCGATCGAGCCGGAGCGTGATCAGACAGACGCACCTTACATTGATACGCTGCATCTTAAGCGTGACCAACACGCGAGTCGTCCTGAAAAGCCTCGGATCAAGTTCGAAATTCCGAAAGCACTCAAGGATGGGGCCAAACGAAAGCGACGCCGTCGACGTCGCAGGTCCAGTTCTTCGTCGACCGGTGGGAGTAACTCTTCCAGCGCCAACGGCAGCAACTATGTGATTCCCAGTTCGACGCCGGCCGGCGGAGAATCAACCACGATGGGTGAGGAGGTAGAACGACGGTCTCGCAGTGACAGTCGACGCTCAACTTCCAGCAGAAACAGCGGCGAAGGTTCACCTCACCGAGGGAAAGTTCGCTCGCACGCCAGCCGGTTGAAAGACTCGAAAGTAACGCGAAACAAAGAGGACCTGCTCAAGATTGGTGCAGGCTGCTTGTTGGCCCTGCCGATCGCTTACATGATGTTGATCTGGGTTTTCAAAGCTGATCCTTTTGGCGTTGCAAACCCAATGAGCAAAGTGGTTCCGTTTGCGGTTCCTTCGAGCATGCGTGCGACCGAACCGGCGGCAGACACCGCGGAAACACCAGTCGACATTCCAAGCTACCTGATCAACGAGGATGAGGTGAAGCCGTTTGTGCCTGAGCCGAATGCCGAAACAGACGATCGTATTCCGATCACTGACATTGATCCGAACGAAGTGTTTGGGCACGAATTTGGCTTGTAACGCTGACAATAATCGGGAAACGAGCGCGAAGCGAAAAAGACTTCCCCCATGACGCGACACGGTTGCCGATAACTTCTTGTCGGCCAATCTTCAGGGTGCCAGTGGCCAGCGTGCCGGCGACGCGCCATCATCCAAGTATTTTGATTCGCCCTTTGACGACAATCGCGTGATTCGCACTCAACTGGGTTGGTTCAGCCACTGAGGTGGTGCCCACGGCAAGGCTGTCGGCAAGGATTTCACCATCGATTCGGATTGGGATCGGTTCTGGTGTAACGTCAACCGGATTGATCAGTCGCACTGCCAAACTGACGATCGCATCATTGGATTGGTACGTCAATTGAAACAGCTGCTGCTCGCGCGAGTCACTAACATTCATTCGGTTGGCAAGCAAAAGGTTTTGTGAAATTAAGTCCTTACGAATTGAAATCAGCCGACGGTACCATGCTCCGGTAATCTTTCGCTGATCGTTGGAATCGCTTGAGCAGATCAGACTCACCTTCGACTTGATGAACGCAGTTTCGCTCAGCGGCGAAATGGTTTTGTTCCAATCTTGCTGCGGATGTTCATTGCGACGCGATTTTGAAATCGCGTCTCGCAACCAAGGATCGTGGAAATCCACGAAATAATGAAACGGGTTGGGTTCCAATGATTCATCCCCCATGAAGAGCATTGGAATTGCGGGATAGAGCAGGCTCAGCGTGGCGGCTGATCGATGGAAGTCAGCATCGGTCAACTGATGCAGGCGCGTACCCAGTGGTTGATTCCCAACGCTGTCATGAGTTTGCAATGCAACGACCATGGACGCAATCGGAACTGTGGGATCTGTGTCAACGGCGGCGGGTTCTTTTCGATGCATCCGCTCAGTCGGCGGACCTTGATACAGGTATCCATGCCTGAGCGTTTCGGCGACATCCGAATGTTGACGGTAGCTCCGATCGGTCAGACGAGTTTCAGGGCTTCCGACCGAATAGATCGAGTGCATCATGTCGTCGCACCAAATCGCATCGAACCCAAAACCTCCTTCGTCGACGGGCTTGATCAGCGCGGCATCAAAAATATTCGACTCGCCAATTAGCAGAAAATTTCTGTCTCGTTCGATACCCAGCTTGCGAACCCGCCGAGAGATTTCCTCGACGATAGAAAGCTGACTATCGTCGAACATAAAATGAATCGCGTCAAACCTCAAACCGTCGAAGTGAAACTCGTCCAGCCAATACTCGACGTTGTCCGTCACCCAGTCACGACACAAATCTCGGTCGCAGCCATCGTAGTTGTACGCTGGTCCCCACGGCGTGTGATGCTTGTCAGAGAAGTAAGGTCCAAAAGCAGCCAGATAGTTGCCTTCAGGGCCCGGGTGGTTGTAAACGACGTCTAGAATGACCGCCATGCCCAGCTGATGGCAATGGTCGATCAACAGCTTCAGGTCGTCCTGGGTTCCGTAATGATGATACGGAGCGAACAAGTTGACTCCGTCGTAGCCCCAGTTCCAACGCCCGGCCGATTCAACGACCGGCAGCAGCTCAATCGCGGTGATCCCAAGTTCAACAAGTTCAGGCAGTCGATCGATCGTTGACCGAAACGTTCCCTCAGGGGTGAACGTCCCGATATGGAGTTCGTAGATAATCAGATCACGTTTCGGGATGCCTTTCCAATCGCGATCTCGCCACGGAAACTTATTCGGGCCCGTCAATTCAGAAAGTCCGTGAACGCCTTCCGGTTGACTTCGCGAACGAGGATCCGGATAAAGCTTATCGTGATTGCCATTCAAGACGAAAGCGTAGCGGTCACCCGGCTGAAAATGCTCCACGTCAGCGACAAATCCGCGATCACCCATGCGTGACATGTTGACGGTACGTTTCCATCCATTTCGATTGACGATCAGATCAACCGAAGAAGCCCACGATTTGACGGCAACTCGTGCGAGATCGCGTTTGATTGAGTGAGCTCCGAAACGAAATTGATTCGATCGTCTATTCTCACGTGCTCCGTCTGGAAGAGCGTCGAACCAGTGCAAACCCGAGAAGACTCCTTTTAACGAGTCTTCAGTGGCCAAATACAACTGATCGAGCGATTCGAACTCCTGATGCTGACGATACAGCTCGAACGTTTCGGACGATCCTAGATCAGGGTCGGCAACGGAACAATTGTTGCCAGCAAGTTTCCGCGTCATTGGGGACGAGACGCACATCACAACGGTTGAAGAATCGGAGAAATGGCTCGCCAACCATTGGTTGAACGCGTCTGCTTCATCGGTCAGGTTTTCCGTTTCCGTCTGCCTAGGGTGATCTTGATGAGCTTGGACCGCGGACGGTATCGGATTGAAAATCAAATGCCGGCAATCAAACCCGTGGCTCGCCAATTTGGAGGCGGTCTGATCGGGGTCTTCTGGAGTTACCATCGCAATCGAAATGAGATCCAATTCAGCGTAATCACGGAGTCGCCTGATCAGCGCCCGCTGTTCCGAATCGTCGGAGGCAGTTTCAAGAATCAGTGCTGGCTCGATGACCAGAATTACAGATGGAGACGTTGACATTTCCACCGCGTTGAGTTCCTGAAGAGAAATTGAGGCCGTCGATCAAAACGCGGCTTGCGTCCTAACGGTAGTGTTCAAGTATATCCTTTGGTCGCCACACATCATCAAGTCGAAACATTGCTGGGTCCGCTTTGTTCCATGATGCAGCGGCAAGGTCAAAACAAGCGATCGCTGCAGTCGGCATGTTTTCCCATCGTCCGTGTAAATTCTGAACCAGCGATTCCAATCCCGGATTATGACCGATCATCATCAACGTCGAGATGGATTCGTCCACCGATCGTAGGTACGTCATGTAAATTCGTGGAGCCGCCAGATAGAATTCAGCCCGCGACTCATGTTGATTCGCACGCAAATGGCCAACCGTTTTAACGATCGACTTGGCTGTCTGATCGGCTCGCACCGCCGTTGAAGCCGCTATACGGTCGATCGGAATGTCTTGTGAAATCAGAAATTGTGCCATTTGAACGGCGTCGCGCTTTCCCCGTCGATTCAGCGGTCGGTCGTGGTCGGGAATCCCCGCGTCGGTCCACGACGATTTGGCATGCCGCATGACAAGGAGCTTTTTAGAATTCGCCATCTGATTTGCTCACGTTCATCGTTGGAAACCGGGTCCGTCCGAATCGCCTCAGCGATGGTGACTTGGGATCGGTTCAGCTATAATCGGCTTTGAGCGATTTTTGTCAACGTGGCAAGTCCTGCGAGGCGAACTCCGACGGCGGATTCGTACAGCGAGATGAACGCTCCGTTTTATCTACCTCCCAACAAGCCTGACTTACGCATGGATCCGGACCGATCTCGAATTCAGGCTGACTTGAGTGGCGTGCTGGATGGCGACATTCGTTGCGACGATAACTTTTTGCAGCTCTACAGCAGCGACGCCAGCATCTACGAAATCAAACCGCTTGGTGTTGTCAGGCCGACCGGAGTGCAGGACGTCGTCGCCTGCGTGAACTACGCACGTGAGAACGACCTGAGTGTGATTCCTCGTGGCGCGGGCAGCAGCGTCACGGGCGGCGCGATAGGCAACGGGATCGTGCTTGATTTTTCGTACGCAATGCGAAGTGTCCGGTCACTGGGCCGAGACGAAGTGACGGTCGAACCGGGTCTGGTGCTGCGTCGATTGAACCAGCAACTGACTCCTCACCGCCAACACTTTGGCCCCGACCCCGCGACACGAGCGGTGACGACGATGGGGGGCGTGCTTTCCAATAACAGCACCGGCAGCCGATGGAATCGATACGGCAGTCCTCGTGATCGAGTTTCTCGCCTGCAGGTGGTTCTGGCCAGTGGTGACGTGGTTGAATTGAAGTCGGCGTCGTACCGGAGCAATACTGAGCCGGATCGATCTTCGAGCGGATCCATCACGGACCTTGGTGCAGGTCTGGGCCATCGTTTGCAGCAGATCGTGACCCAGAATGCGGATCTGATTTCTCGGAATCGTCCGCAGACTCGGATTAACCAGGCAGGCTACAACGTCTTTGACTTGCAAAGCGGAATCGGAGGCCAAGCTATTGACCTGACGCGATTGCTGGTGGGTAGCGAGGGGACGTTGGGGATCATCACCGAGGCGACACTGAGAACCGATGCGTTGCCGACCCATCGAGGTGTCGCGTTACTGTTTTTCGAGCGGATTGCCGACGCCGCTGAGGCAGCATTGGAAATTGACGCGATGCGGCCAGCGGCCTGCGACATGGTGGACCGACGTCTGCTTTCGATCGCTCGTCAGAAAGATGTTCGTTATCAAAAGATTCTGCCAATCGAAGCTGAATCCATGCTGTTGGTCGAGTTTCAAACTGCGGACGAGAAAACACTTCGAGATAAACTTCAAACGCTCGTTTCTGAAATTCAGCGTCGCAAGAATCTCGCCTTCGATGCGCGAACGACCTGCCAACCGGCTGAACGAGATTTTTTCTGGCACTTAGTTCGTCGCATCGTCCCGATCCAATATCGCTTGGGCGGCCAGAGACGGGCCATCCCGTTTGTCGAAGATATTGCGATCGCACCTGCTTTGCTGCCCGATTTCTTGACCGATCTGTATGGCATACTGAATCGCCATGAGGTGACTGCGTCTGTGTTTGCCCACATGCCTCAAGGGCATCTGCACATTCGCCCGTTGATCAACATGGCCGACCCACGGGAGATGCCTCGCCTGCAACGGCTTGCGACGGAACTATTCGATAAAGTGGTTCAGCTAAAAGGCACGATCAGCGGAGGGCAGGGCGATGGTCTTAGTCGAACATGGTACCTGCGGAGGCAGTACGGTCGTTTGTACAACGTGTTCGCGGAGGTCAAGAACGTTTTTGATCCACAGAACATTCTGAATCCTGGGAAGGTGATCGATCATCCCTCGCATGGCCTGACGGACAATATTCGAGAGGTCAACGTTGCGACCACGTTGTTCCGAAACGTTGCGAAGACTGATTCTTCGGTTTCTGATTTTAGCCCTGATGCGAAACCGGAGCCACTTCCAAGCGAGGATCGAAACGAGAAACAAAAACCCACGGCGTTACCTGTGCTGGAGCCGCAGTTGGCATGGAATCTGGATGAGATCGCAACGGCCGCCCAAGCGTGCAACGGTTGCGCTCGGTGTCGAACCCGATCGCCTAGGGAACGCATGTGCCCGATGTTTCGATCGGTGCCCAAAGAGGAATCGTCGCCACGAGCCAAGGCAAACTTGATCCGCGGCGTCTTGACAGGTCAGTTGGATCCTCGCTCGATTTCCAGTGAAGCGTTCCGCGGCATCGCCGACCTGTGCATCAACTGCCACCAATGTCGACTTGACTGCCCCGCGTCGGTTGACGTTCCAAAGCTGATGGTCGAAGCAAAAGCGCAGCACTTTGCCGTCAATGGGCTACGGCTTTCCGACTGGTGTTTGACTCGACTGGATTGGCTGTACGGTGTTGCGGGCCGGATGCCTCGGATTTCCAATCGCTTGCTGCGAAACCGTGTGGCGCGATGGCTGCTGGATCGGCTACTTGGAATTGCTGAAGGGCGAAAACTTCCTCCGTTTTCCACGTCCACATTTTCGCGTTGGGCTCACCGAAAGAAATTGGACCGCCCGGGTGATGCGGGAGCCGATAAAGTTGTTTACTTCCTGGACGCGTACGCCAATTGGAACGATGTCGAACTCGCTCGGGCGTTTGTGGCGGTGTTACACCATAATGGCGTGGAAGTGGTGGTGCCTCCCAATCAGTTGGTATCCGGAATGTCGCTGATTTCAGATGGAGCGATTCGTCGCGCGAAACGGATCGCTCAGAAGAATGTCGAAAGTCTGGCCGAGTGGATTCGCCAAGGGTATCGTGTTGTCACCACCGAACCCTCAGCGGCATTGGCTTTGTCGCATGAGTACCTGAATTTGCTGGATGACGAAGATGCTCGGCTGGTCGCAAGCAAGACAACAGACGCGACCAACTATTTACTGGAATTGCATAAAGCCGGGAGACTGTCCAAAGAATTTTCAAACATAGAAGCGACGATAGGTTACCACCTGCCATGTCACCAAAGAGCCCTTGGACCGGAGGTTCCTGCCATGCAACTGCTGAACTTGATTCCGGGACTGAAGGTCAAGCTGATCGATAAGGGTTGCAGCGGAATGGCGGGGACTTATGGGCTAAAACGGAAAAATTACGTGACCAGTCTTCGCATGGGTTTTTCACTGATCGACGCCATGCGACAACCGGAACTGATGGCCGGAGCGACCGAGTGCAGCACGTGTAAGATTCAGATGGAGCAGGGCACAAAAACACCAACCATCCATCCGATTAAGTTGCTCGCGTTGGCATACGGCCTGATGCCTGAACTGGAAGACCTTTTCGAACGTCAAAGTGAAGATCTGGTGACGACATGATGAAGCGTGTGCTCCTGTTTGCCGCCGCAAAAGAAAGCGTGGGTCAGGATTCCATCACTGTGGAACTTCCCGACACTGCAACGGTTGCCGATCTACGAAAACAACTGGTCAGTGAGTATCCTGTGATACGCGATCTGGTGGCTCGATCGTTTATCGCCGTCGACCAACAGTTTGCCTCGAACGATGTGCTGATTGCCGATGCGAAAGAAATCGCGTTGATTCCTCCCGTCAGTGGAGGATAATGAAAACGAATGGTCTCCATTACTCACAACCCGATCGACACCGCTGCCGTGCTGGCTTCGGTAAAAGATGCCGATTGTGGCGCGAATGTGCTGTTCGTCGGCACGACTCGGCGGATGACGGGGAAGCGTGAAACGACTCGGTTGGAATACGAATGCTACGAGGAGATGGCTCGGGCGAAAATGATGTCGCTGGTGGACGCTGCGCGTGATCGATGGCCCATCGTCAAAACTTCGATCGTTCACCGGGTGGGCGTCGTTGAAATTGGAGAAGCCAGCATCGCGGTGGCCGTTAGTGCTGCTCATCGTTCTGCTTCGTTTGATGCCGCGTCGTGGCTGCTGGAGCGTTTGAAGCAGGAAGTCCCCGTCTGGAAGCGCGAAGTTTGGGCTGACGGGCAGGAGGAATGGATTCATCCTCAAGGCGAAGCTGCTCCTGTAACCAAAGATGACAGCGATCGCGATTCAACGAAAGCCACGCCGTGATCCCATCTGATAATCCGCTACCGATCGTCGACTCGTTCGGCCGTGTGCATAAAAGTTTTCGAATCAGCGTGACGGATCGCTGCAACATTCGTTGCTTTTATTGCATGCCGGAATCCGTCCAGTTTTTACCTCGTCAAGATATTCTTTCCTTCGAAGAGATCGCGCGAGTCGTAAAGGTTGCGGCCAGCACGGGAATCAGTCGAATTCGATTGACGGGGGGCGAACCACTTGTTCGTGGTCAAGTCTGGAAATTGATTCAGATGCTCAAATCGACCGACGGCATCGAGGACATCGCCTTAACCACCAACGGAATTCTGCTGGCAAATCAAGCTGAAGAATTGAAGGCTCATGGACTCGACCGAATCAACATCAGCTTGGACACGCTCAATCCCGCCAAGTTTGAGAAGATCACTCGACGCAAGGGTTTGGACCAAGTGCTGGCGGGGATCGACGCAGCGATCGAAGTTGGTTTCGAACAGGTTCGAATCAACGCGGTTTCGATGACAGGCATCACCGAAACGGAGATCGTACCACTTGCCAGATTCGCGCGCGAGAAGGGGATCGAGTTGCGGTTTATCGAGTTCATGCCGCTCGATGGAGATGAAAGTTGGGACCGGGGGCAGGTGCAGACGGGTGCAGCAATCAAGCAAGCTATCGAAAGTGACGTTGGGTCGTTGCGACCAGTGGAACGATCTCATGCCGCACAGCCAGCGACTGATTTCGAGTACACCGACGGCATGGGGCGAGTTGGTTTTATCAATTCCGTGACTGAACCATTCTGCGAAAGTTGCGATCGAATCCGAATGACGGCCGAAGGTAAATTCAGAAACTGTTTATTTTCGACTCGGGAATGGGACCTGCGAACGTTGTTGCGAACGGGAGCGTCGGACCACGCGATTCTGGCAGAGATGCGAGAGTCCGTTGCGGAGAAAGCGGCGGCTCACGGGATCAGTCGGGATGACTTTCAACGGCCCGCCAAGGCGATGTATCAGATTGGCGGTTGATCATTTGAACAAAAATTCTCAGTTGGACGAACGTGCGTCTCGAATCTATCTGGACAATGCGGCGACCAGTTGGCCTAAGCCACAGTCGGTACTCGATGCGGTCGCTGACTACTACCTGAATCACGGGTCGGCAGCCGGACGAGGTGTTGCGGCGGATGCGGTGCAGGTGGATCGAGCGATCCAGCTTGTCAGAGCGAAGCTTTCGGCACTGATCGGCGCGGAAGATTCGAATCATCTGGCGTTTGCGTTCAATGGCACCGATGCGTTAAACATGGCGATTCGCGGTGTCCTGCGACAGGGCGACCATGTGATCACGTCGGTGCTGGAGCATAACTCGGTACTCAGGCCGCTCCATTATCTGAAACAACTGGGGATGATTGACCTGACGATTGTCGACATCGCGCCCACCGGAATCGTGGATGTTGAACAATTGGAAGACTCGATCGTCAACAACACCAAATTGATCTGTATTTCTCATGTCAGTAACGTGTTGGGCACCGTGCAACCGGTAAAGGAAATTGGCTCGATCGAGAAACCGGACCAATGCCTGTTCTTGATTGATGGGGCTCAATCGACGGGTCACCTGCCAGTGGACGTGAATGCGTTCGGATGCGATTTTTTTGCGTCATCAGGTCACAAGGGCCTGCTCGGTCCACTCGGCACCGGATTTCTCTATTCAAGCGACCGCGCGATCGAGCAACTGGAGCCGTATCGGCTTGGTGGGACCGGAACGTCCAGCGAGAAAACTGAGCAGCCCAATGAGATGCCGTTTCGTCTTGAGTCAGGCAACTTGAATGTCGGGGGCATTCTGGGGATGGGAGCAGGGATCGAGTTCATTGAGACGAAGTCGGTTGCATCGGTTCAATCTCATCTGAACGATTTGATCCGGCAATTTCTGGACTTTGCGTCGGATCAAACGGGAATTAAAGTTTTCGCACTTGATCAACAGAACCTAGGTGCGGGCGTCGTCAGTTTTCAGATCGATTCCATGTCACCGTCGGAAGTAGCAACTGTTCTGGATTCACAATTCGGAATTCAAGTTCGTTCGGGCCTTCATTGTTCGCCTCTGGTTCACAAAACGATCGGCAGCGATAAGCTGGAGGGGACGGTTCGGATCAGCGTTGGGCCTTCGAACACCGCTGAAGACATTGACTCGTTGATTGACGCCATGGCACAATTGATGTCGGCCTGAATGGGATGGCCGCAATCACACACAGCTTCGAGAAGATTTTATGAGTGGACCAGACAAGTCAAAGCGGCGGCAACCAAACGCTGAGCCTTGGTATAAGGACGGCCTTCGTTTTACTTGCTCAGGTTGTGGCGATTGCTGTTCGGGCGCGCCAGGGTACGTCTGGGTGAACAAACAGGAAATCGCCGACATGGCGGCGGCGACCGAACTTGACGTCGATGAATTTGAATCCCAGTACGTCAGACGAGTCGGGATTCGAAAAAGTTTGAAGGAATTTCCTAACGGCGATTGTGTGTTTCTTGATACAAAAGATCGCGGCTGCACGTTGTACGAAGCTCGTCCTCGTCAGTGCAAGACGTGGCCTTTTTGGGACAGCAATCTTCGAACAGAGGACGATTGGAAGAGAACCTGCGAAGAATGCCCGGGTAGCGGCAAAGGAAAACTGCACCAGTTGGAAACAATCGACGCACAGCGCCAAACATTGCGGATTTAGCGTCTTTGTTAGAATTTGACTTGAGGGTCAGGCACTAGTAGACTTTTGGCTGCTCTGGCTTTATCGCAATCAGCCCGACCTTCCGCCTGATCGTAATTTCGCACTAGTTTCGCGGGCCGATACAATGACGAAAAAAGAGATCGTTCGAACGATTTCCGAAGAGCTTGGCTTAACGCAGCTCAAAACGAAGGAGATCGTGCAAAAAACGTTCGATGGCATTGTCGATGTCTTGGCCACCGAGGGACGTATCGAGCTGAGAAATTTTGGCGTCTTTGAAGTCAAGAAACGAGCTGCCCGAAAAGGCCGCAACCCGAAAACCGGTGCCATCGTGGATGTGCCTGCCAAGTACGTGGTGACTTTCAAAGCGGGTCGAGAGATGGAACAACGAGTCAATCATGCTCCTGAGTTAAAGACGCAGACGCGATATCTGGATTCGTTGCTGGCTGATCGCGAATTGGAAGACGGCGAGGATGAAATCTGATAGGCGTTTCTGGCTATAATGGATCGTGACCGGATCCTTATTTTTTCTCTTTCATCCACGATAAGAATGCCCAACATCTTTCGAAATCTGCCGTCGGTTAACCAGTTACTGGAACACCCACGTCTGAAAGAGGTGATTGAGAATGTCAATCATCGAGTCGTCGTTGATGGCGTTCGAACGTTTCTGGACGACCTGCGTGAACAAGTCAGCGTGGCGAAGGAAGAGATCTCGATCCCAACGCCGCAGGAACTTGCGGACCGGATTGCGGACTGGCTGGAAACCGAGGAACAGCCTGCCTTGCAACCGGTGATCAACGCGACGGGTGTGATTCTGCATACTGGGCTTGGGCGGGCACCGTTGGCATCCGTCGCGACGAAGGCCGTTGCAACAGTTGCAGCGGGTTACGCCAGCGTTGAAGTCGATCTCAGAGACGGGCAACGCGGCCAGCGCATTCGAGCCGTTGAGCGTCTGCTGTGCGAGTTGACCGGAGCCGAAGCGGCGGCAGTGGTCAACAATAATGCGGCCGCGACAATGCTGACGTTGTCGGCGTTGGCAAAAGGCCAGGAAGTTATTGTCTCGCGGGGACAGTTGATTGAGATCGGTGGCAGCTACCGTCTCCCGGATGTGATGGAATGCAGTGGGGCTCGATTACGAGAAGTCGGCACCACCAATAAGACTCATGGATTCGATTACTCCAACGCGATCAACGACGAAACGGGAGCGCTAATGCGTGTTCATCCCAGCAATTTCGAGGTGGTCGGCTTCACTCAATCAGTTTCAACTCGAGAACTGGCCAAGATCGCCGCGCCCCACAATCTGCCTGTCATCGACGATATCGGCTCTGGTGCGTTGATTGATTTTTCAAAATACGGATTGACCGACGAACCCGTGGCATCTGACAGCATCCGAGACGGCGCGGACATCGCGTTGTTCAGCGGTGATAAGCTGATTGGCGGGCCGCAGTGTGGCATTATCGTTGGCAAGAAAAAGTACATTGAAAGAATCTTGCGTGATCCACTGATGCGAGCGATGCGGGTTGGCAAGATGACGCTGGCTGCCTTGAGTGCGACGCTGCAACTTTATCGCAATGTGGATCAAGCGGAGCAGTCCGTGCCAATTCTTCAGATGTTGTCCATGCCTTTGGAAAACGTAAAACTCCGGGCAGAGAAAATCGCTACTCAGTTGGCCAGCAACGTAAAGCTACAGGATGTTGTGGCAATGGAAGACCATTCGATGCTCGGCGGGGGCAGTCTGCCGACCCAGCGAATCGCAACTTGGTGCGTCTCATTCGCTGCCGCCGAGGAATCGATCAATTCGATCGCCGATAGCATGAGGAAGCTGACGCCACCGGTTTTCGGTCGTGTCAACAAAGATCGAATGTTGTTGGACATGAGAACGGTACGCCCGTCCGAGGACTTGGCCTTGGTCGATGCGATGCTTGCCATCGGGAGTGCGTCGCCCGAGTAGCTACGAAATGTGCTCGTCAGATTGAGCGTCTTCCTCTGCCTGATTTTCGGCGACTGACTCGGCTTCGATCGATTCGCGATAGGCTGCAAAAGCCTCTTTCATCAAGTCCGCGTTCTCCAACAACTGAGCTCGCTGACCGGAGGTCAGGATCGCGTACTTGACCAGCGGAGTCGTCTCCGTTTCCTGCTCACCTTTTGAATTGACCGAAAACTCGATCAGATCGACGGACAGGTAGGCGTCTTCAAGTTCTTGCCCTTCGATACTGTTGACTCGATAGGCCGCAAACTTGGTTGATTCGTCTGTCTTCGGGATCGGTAGGCTCAGCAGGTCATCCACGCTCTGGGCTGATTGGATTTGAGCGACCATTTCACCGTCGGTGATTGGTAAGTTCATGACTCCTTCCTCTTCGGAAGCCCATTCGTTCAACTTTTCGCTGTACGGTTCACCTGCCGCCGACAGCGGCATCGTGACGGCATAGTAAAGCAGTATCGCGGCTTCAATCAGCCAAATTAGGTAGACGAAAATCCCAGTGAGCGGCATCCCTCCGTTGCCTCGTCTGCCGAGGTTCCATCCCTGATCAACACGAAGCTTCAGGTAGTCAGCGATTCCGACCTGACCCCGAATCACATCCCGCAAATCATTGAGCAACTGCTCACGTTGTTCTTCATCAAGCACAGCGTCGGACTTTTCAAGGAAGTCTTCCTTTTCAGCCGCAACGACTTGGTTCAGAAACGTCTGATACTGGAAATAGTATTTTGCGGACAGAGCGGTCAAGGCCAACAGGACGCCGATAGCGATCGCAATCATTCGATTACGTGCGTGCCCCATGTTCACAATCCAAGTGGCGATCATTCCCAAACCGATTCCGGAAAACAAGGTGATCAGGAAATTGACGTAGATCAATGGAATCCACTCCAGCAACAAGTGATACACGTATGCCAGAGCGGTCGCGATCAGCATCCCAATCAGGATCAATGGAATGGTCAGAGTCCGGAATTTTCCCGACGGTTGATAGGTATCGAACATGTTCTTCCTGTGTTTGGAGAGTTACAAAGTTTACTATTAGTTTTCAGATCCAGTTGTGCCGCCTGATCGACCTAGGAATGCTCAGTGGAATTGTTCAGTAGACCGAAAGACGTGGAAACGCTGAAAATCGCGATTGATATCAATGCGGTTCCAACCATTGAACGGTGACGTAATACGCGCCGAGGGAAAGCTCTTTTTCGTCAGAAAAATTTGCGTGAAGCTCGCTTGGTCCGGCCGGAACGACTACCTCAAATTCGACCTTGGTCGCCTGATCATCAAATGTTTTTCGCCGCACAATGGAACCGATTTTCAGGCTGGCTTCCCGTAAATTCCTAAAAGCGTGGCCCGGAGATTGCCGAAAAGCATCGGTATCGGTCGGACTGGCTTGGGCTTGAACGGGTGCATTGATCGGCTGATCAATTTCCGCGGGCCATCGTCTGAGCGTGATCCGATATCTACCAGCTTGAGAAAAATCCACGTTCCAGAACACCGGCTCGTCAGGCATCGCACCTTTTCGAATGAGCGACTGATTCCATGGCGTTGGTCCCGTGATGGCCCAATCATGAGCGGTGAGCATGGCAACTTTTTGAGTAGGATCTCCTAGGCGAATCCGGGACAGTTCAGAAAATCCGGGAGCCAATTCATCCCACCAAGCATCATAGAACGCTTGCAAACGAGCCACTTCTTCCGGATACTGATTTGCTACGTTCTTTCGCTGGCCAGGATCTTTACTGATTTGATAGAGCTCCGTCTGGTTGACCAATCGAAAGTCGTGTCGCATCACGCACGAGGATCTCCATTTTTCAGGATGAAGCACTCGCTGAGAATCAGTAATCAAGATGCGATCGTTCCAGTCGAATGAGTCGTCTTGGTCAACAAGCAATGGCTTGAGGCTTCGACCATCAAAAGGAAGCTCGGTTTGAACGCCGCACAAGTCCAGCAGCGTCGGCACGATATCGACCGCGTGAGACAGCGTGGAAACATTTTTTCCGCCATTCCCGTTCGCCTTGGGCCAATGAATGAAGAAAGGAACGCGGTGCCCTCCTTCGTAGGGACTGCCTTTCTTCCCCCTCATGCCAGCGTTAAAAACTTTGGCACCGCCCGCCGTTCCATTGTCGGTTGTGAATATGAAAATGGTGTTTTCCGACCAACCGTTGTTTGCCAGCCATTTGCGAAGATTGCCGACCTCATGGTCAATCTCGGCAATCATCCCAAAAAAACTGCCTGTCACTTTTGATTGGTCCGCGTAGGGTTCTCGAAAATCAGGGTTACTGTGGTACGGGCCGTGCGGCGCGTTGGTAGAGATGTAGGCGAAGAATGGCTTTTTAGCGAGCCGCTGGTTCTGGATAAATCGTTTTGCCTGCTCAAACCAGACCGAGGTGCACCAGCCGTTAACTTTTGTTGGGGCTCCATTGTGAAAGTAGGTGCCGCCCAGATAGGCGTTGTTCCAAAAGTCGGGCGTCTGTCCTACGCCTCCTCCACCATGTATGAAGACCTCTTGGAAGCCATGATCCTGAGGCTGAAACGGAGCGTTATCGCCCAAGTGCCACTTGCCAAAGATCCCCGTCGCATAACCGTTGCTGGACAGAATTTTGGCCAAGGTGGTCTCAGATTGTTTCAACAACGAACGACCCGCGATCGTGTGCCACACACCCGTTCGATTTGCCCAGTGCCCCGTAAGCAACGACGCTCGCGTAGGTGAACAGGTTGGAGCCACATGGTAATCCGTTAACCGAATCGATTCGGACGCCAAGTGATCGATGTTGGGCGTTTTCAGAACAGGATTGCCATGGCAAGACAGATCACCATAGCCTTGGTCATCCGTAATCACGAACACAATGTTTGGCGGGGTTGACGATGATTCGTCTTTCGAAAAAGCGATCGACGTCCCATTCCACGCAACGAGCATCGCAAACATGAACCGAATGCAAGCGGGAAGGTGAGTCATGCGATTCTGCTCGTCGGTTAGATTGCTCGCAAGTGAAATTCAAGGTTCAAACTTCGGTCGGCCGGTTGACTGCCAGACATCCTGCCAGACACAGCCCGCCCATGACCAACCTACTCCGAATCCGATCAGCATATGCTGCCGTGCCGCCGAAAGTTCACCGCTGCTTCGCAATTGATGGATCAGAATCGGTAGCGTGGATGAGACGGTGTTGCCGACATCTTGCAACCGAATCGGCAAGCGCGCGGGATCGATGTCGAGCACTTGAATCAGCTGTTCGAGCATTTTCCGAGTCGCTTGGTGAAAAAGCATTGTTTCGATATCGTCCCGTTGAAGGGAAGCCGATTCCAAGATTTGCGTCACCAAATCAGGAACTTTCCCGACCGTGAAATTGATCAGGCTTGGGCCGTCCATGTATAAATCGCTTTTCCAACGTTTTTTATGGCGAGGCGTAATCGCGTCATCAGACGGTCGGAATCCGCCGCAGTTCGCCAACAGCGTATCGGCACCGCTTCCGTCGGTCCCGAACCGGAAACCTCGTAAAGATTGCCGCGGCGAACTTTCGATTAACGTCGCAGCGGCTCCGTCACCAAAAATCGTTCGAAGGCTCCGATCGTTTTCATCAATCAACTTGGTGTAAGTTTCAGCGGTAATGAACAGAACACGTTTGGCTGCTCCAGAACGGATCAGACCATCTGCAATCGACAACCCATACACAAATCCGCTACAGCCGAGATTGAAATCAAACGCTCCGCAATGGGTCGGCAGCCCAAGCCGTTGTTGAATCAAACAGGCCGTGGTCGGCAGGGCGTAGTCGGGCGTTTGAGTGCAAAAAATCAGAAAGTCGATATCTGCCGGATTAACTTCGTGTTCTTCGAATAGGCGTTTGGCCGCCGCGACGCCCAGATCTGAGCTGCACTCATCGTCGGCAGCAACGTGACGTTGATAGATGCCAGTCTTTTCTGCAATCAGCTCCATATTCCAACGCGGATGATCCGCTTGTAGCTGTGCGTTTGTCTCAACCTTTTCAGGAAGGTGGATAGAAATCGGACCAATGGCGGCGTAATTCACAGACGAACCTTTTGAGTCGCCCTGACCGGGCCATTCTGAATCTGGAACAGTGTTAGCAATTGCTAGCCAACTAGTACCAAGTTACCAAACTGGGGCGGGTTCGCGAAGACACCCGCGCGAAGTTCGCAACAGGTTCAAAAATATGGAATCGATCCGATCAATCAGCCGTTGTTGGCGCTGTCTCACAGCACAGGTCCGGGCGACTATGCCATTGATGGACAATGCCTCGCATCAACAGTGCACAATCGAAGTGAACGGATCCCGGTGGGAATCGATTTGTGTTTTCAAAATAACTTGAATGAGATTTCTCAACCGCGAGTGGCTCTACTTTCCAGTCTTGGCATTCAAGCTCCAAACCGTCATAGATTCCTGCAACTTGGGTTTCTGAATAACCAAGCGATCCCATTGCAAAGAAGTTCGATGCTTCCTGAACAGAGCCAAAAACGGATTCCGGATTGATCTTGTCCGTCACGTTTCCAGAGATGTGGACAGCAGCATCCCCGTCATCGCTGTTCATCGAAACAGAAAAATAGTCATCCGTTTCTGACACATCGAATGATCCGTGGTGATGAATTCCCGGAAACACTCGACCTCCCGCCAATGAATTCAGCCGCGAGCTGGTGTCACGCCGAGGGATATACACACCGTGTTTCATGACGCCATTCACTTCCCATTCAACGGCAATCCGATGAGCTGCATTCTCTGACCGGATGCCCCAAGGAATCGGTAAAAACTGCGGACGGACGTTTATCAGCCGAATCAGGCAGATCCCACCAATCGCAAAATCGTTGACTAACAAAGGTTTGAATGGCTTGGGAAGAGCCGCCGCCATCACCTCAGGGGCAACACGATAGTTTGCGAGAATTCGCCGATCAATGATTCCGGAAACAACAGGAAGTCGCATACTCACATCACACGCAGATTCAGCATTGAGGAGAATGTCGCCGTTGGGGCAATTGTTTACTCCTTCACATCCACGGCATACAACCGCGTGCGATCAGACAGGAACATACGCCCGTTGGCAAAGGTTGGAGTGCTATAGACGGACGAAAAGTTAACCGTGTTCATTTCTGCTAGTACTTCCGCCCTGACCTTCAGTTGCACCTCTCGTCCTTCGGCTGCTAAAACCGAGTTTAACGCCTCCAGCAATGTCTCCATCTTTTTGACGTTCTCAGGAGAGTTGGCAAGTTCGACGATGGCATTCTCATCGCCGTAATAATCATCTCCGACTAATTGCAACACACCTACGGATTGTTCAAAAACAGTCAGCACTCCGTCCTCGTTGCCAAGAAAGACCTTGCCGTCAACTGCCAAACACGATCCCCAAACGCCTGAGAGCATGTCGTGTTCCCAATGCCGTTTGCCAGTTTTTAGATCGACGCAATGAACGAACCCGCTCAAGTCCGCGTTAAAAACCAACCCATCTGCAATCGCAACTGTTGACATCGTGCGACGGAACCATGGTTCGGCATCTTCGTCTTCGTTCTGGCCTGTCTCCTGCATTCCTCCGTAGTGCCAGATGACTCCTGAGCTGGGATTCGGCTGGCCGGTTTTTCCGATTTCGCCAAGTTCGGAGCTGATGTCTCCGGTCTTTGTGGCGTCGATTCGCCACATGTGCCCGACGGCCTCCCCGTGTTCCGGATCCTGTCCGACCGAAACAATGACACTGTTCTCATAAAACACCGGTGTTGAAATGATCGCGTTACGCGTGCCAGCACCTTGCAGTTCCCACTTCGTTTCTTTTGGGTTGCAATCGAATTTCCAGATTTCTTCGCCCGATTCTGCATCGTGAGCGTAAATCCAGCCGTCGCCGCCCGGGAAGTAGACTTGGGCCTTTCCGTTGACGATGCCGACTGATGGCGATCCCCATTGTCCGTGCAGAATCTGATCGAATGGTTGATTGTGCTCCCACGCAACTTCTCCGGTGTTCTTATTAACCGCCAGAAAACATGGGGCTCGTGGCGAAGGCACTTCAATGTGATCCTCTGCGACGCCGTTGGAGGTAACGATGAAAATCAAGTCCCCGTGCAACACGGGTGAACTGGTCGCCAAATTGTGTGGGAAAACCCCCAGCTCCTCGATCATGTCAAGATTCCAGACGATGTCAGCGTCTTGTTTTTCAGCATCGACTTCGTCTGTTATCGGACCATCGTTTTCATCGTCATGAAATCCTTTGGTATCAAGACACATCAGTTCACAGCGATTGGTCACAACCCACATCCGATCGCCTTCCACACAAGGAGCCGAACAGATTCCTTGGAGCAACCAATCGTTCACTCGTCCTGTTGAAAGTTTTTCACGAGTCAGTTGCCACAGAAAATCACCGGAATTCTCATCGAAGCACAGCAAAACGCCTCGATCCTGATCGGCCGGATGTTTTTCTTTGCGATAGCCGCCGCCATTGTTCGTCCCGACAAAGACTCGACCATCGGCGACGACCGGATTTCCGTAGGTTTGCGATCCTAGGTTAGCTGTCCACGCAACGTTGGTTCCCTTCTCAAGATCGAAATCCAGAGAAACCGTCGCGTTGGAAACCATGTTCCGATCCGGAGTCCCGCCCCACATCGGCCAGTCGACTGCCGCCAAAGGCTCTGCCAAAACAAGCAAAATGATCAGGCTGGCGGCAGAAAATGTGAGAGTCTTCATGGTTTGTTCTCGGCAGATCGAGTGATAATGGGCTTGGATGGAGGAATCGAATAGAGTCGTTTTACTTGGCTTCCTGAGTGACAATCACATTGTCAAAGTAGCAGTCGGCCTGAGCGTAAAAATATAATCCCGGAGCGCCTTCCATGTTCGGGTGCGGGTCTCTGGTGGTGATTGACCATTCATTGGGCTCCGCTTCACCTCGCTTCCAAACCTTTCCATAGATGACGGCTTCAGCTTCACTTTGATCAACTTTCATCTTCATCGTGTACCAAATATCAGGATCGCTGCGAAACTTGATCTCTTTTGCCATCCGACGATGTGGCGGCCAACTCTGGATCGTCAACTTTGAAGTGTTCCCCTTCAGGATCAAGTTATACCGGTCGCAAGAAAGGCCGATGCTGGCCAATTGCCGACGTTGCTCGGTCAAACGCACATCCGCTTGGACCGAGTAACCAGTCAGGGAGGCCGGTCCGATCGTAATCTGGTGGCTGGGACGCCCCTTCATTCCCGCGCCGCCGGTGACTTTCATGGCGGTATTTCCGTCCAGCTCCATCGGTTTCAATTTCACGAACGCACGAGACCACGTGGGTGGAACTCGCAGGCCCTCGTATCCGTCAAACGTCCATTTCCATTCGGGTCTTGTGTCGAACATGCGAACACGAGCCGAAGCAGAAAGCTCTCCGACCTTGGCGGTGACGACTCCCGCAGCTTCGCTACCTTCAGTGGGAGCAATCAACTGACTGCCTTGAACCGAAAATCCTTTCAGCCCCTCATCGACAATCAATTCTTGAGCCGGCATTTTTTTGATGAATCGCCCGTTGGCGTCAAACGCGTGAACTTCGAATTGAGTCTTCGAACCCGCGGCGGCAATCATCTCAAAAGGTCGCAATTGGATCAGGTCGATGTTTTCCGTCACTGGTGCTTCTTCGGCCAGTGCTTCTGGCGAGCCGATTTTTGGCTCCATCGATTTGTCAGCGATGCAGATGGTTCGGTCACGAGTGACCAAATAGACCCGCCCGTTGGCGATCGCGGGCGACGAGTAAATCTCGTCGGAACCATTCCCATCCACCGCACTCAGGGTGACCTCGCTAAGCGTTTCACATTTTTCGCGAGACGGCTTGAGTATCCACAGATGCCCGTTGACTTCTGGAGCATATATTTTTCCGTCAGCCCAGACCGGAGAACCTTTGCCGACGGTGCCAAGATCCTTCTCCCACAGTCGTTCACCACTTTTGGAATCGAACGCGTACAGGTTTCCAAGATCCGCCGTGACGTATAAGACACCGCGGTGAACCAAAAGAGCCGTGTACCCAGCCTTGATCCCGTCGACTCGCCAGACGCCATGGGTGTCGGTGACATCGCCAGTCCCAGTCGCGTCGATGCACTGGACTCGGCCAAACTCGGGGCTATCGATGTTATCCTCACCGTGAGAAATAAAAACCATGTTGCCTTCGACGACCGGGCTAGTGTTGAGCCCACGCTTTGACATGCGGAACGACCAGATCGGCTTACCGGTTCGAGCATTCATCGCGTAGACGTGCCCATCACAGTTGCCGCCGATCAACATCCGTTGACCATTGATCACGCTGACGATTGGCACGCTGTAGTTGGTATCCTTTGGTTTTCCGCCGGGAGCCGAAACCCATTGCAGAACGCCGGTCTTCTTGTCGAAGGCGTAGTAGTAATGCAACGGGGCAGGTCCTTTCGAGTCACCCCAATTGGTCGCCATGAAACTTAGAATGACTCGGTCTTCGTCGATGATGGGAGTCTGCGTTCGACCTCCGTACCCGGAAATCTTGCCAAAATCTTCGCTCAGCGAGTGTTCCCAAACCACTTTTCCATCCGGGTCGTAGCAGCGAAAAATTCCGCTAACCGAATGCAGATAAACGTAGCCCGTTTCCGAGTCACCGCACATCGCCGCCCAGCCGACTCGTGGAGCCGGAATATCGGTTTGAAAGACGTTGAATTTGTCTCGCCAGAGTTCCGCACCCGATTCCGCGTCCCAGCATACAACTTGATCCTGACTGTGAATCAGTTGGTCGGGGTCGTTGATATCGTCAGGCGTGCGGCAGTTGAGGTAGACTCGGCCGTTGAGCACGATCGGGGTCGAACGCCCTCCCGTTTCCGAAACCCATGCAACATTCTTTTTGGGGTCCAGCGACCAGTCGTCGGGCAGATTCGTTTCGCGAGAAATCCCATTCTGCTCTGGGCCACGCCAATTGGCCCAATCTTGGGCGAACGCTGAATTCAACGACGGCAAGCCCGCCCCGATCACTGTTGCAATCAGGGCCATACCGGCCAGTTTCAAATTCAAGAACCTGTCAATCATTGTCGCGATCTTCATGCGTCTACCATGGGTGGCGTGTAGCAAGTGTTGTGGTGGAGATATAACTGCAAGATCTTGGAAAAGTTTCTGCCTTGCCCAACGAAGCCCTCACAGCGGACCAATATTGTAAAATGCGGGACTGCCCGTCGAAACCGGGCATCGCATGGTCTCCGTTGAAGTTTTTGACCTTCACGTTGTTCCCGCGACGCGCCGAGCATGGTTCAATAAGAATCAGCAGAATTGAATTTGAGCCCCACGAAAGCAACACGACCGAGCCAAACATGACTCAACCTCAATATCCAGCAACTCGCATGAGGCGGGTTCGTCAGCACGATTGGTGTCGTCGGTTGATCGCTGAGCACCGACTTGATGTTTCCGATTTAATCTGGCCGGTCTTCGTTCAGGAAGGTCAGCAACAACGAACGCCCATTGCGTCGATGCCGGGTGTGGACCGGATGTCAGTCGACTTGCTGATCGAGTCAGCGAAGGAGGCCCGAGACTTGGGCATCCCCGCGATCGCATTGTTTCCGGAGACGAATCCGGAAACCAAGTCCGACGATGCCGCCGAAGCGTTTAACATGGACAATCTCGTCTGCCGAACGGTCGGCCAACTCAAGGCAGCGGTGCCCGACATCGGCATCATCTGCGATGTGGCACTCGATCCGTATACCAGCCATGGACAGGATGGGCTCGTTCGAAACGGCTTGGTCGTCAATGACGAAACGGTCGAGGTACTTTGCAAACAAGCGGTTGCTCAAGCGGCTGCCGGATGCGATGTGATTGCACCTTCGGACATGATGGACGGGCGAGTCGGAGCCATCCGATCAGCGCTGGACGACGCGGGATTTCAACACGTGATGATTCTTGCTTACGCAGCCAAGTACGCGTCTTCATTCTACGGCCCATTTCGAGACGCAATCGGATCAGCCGGCAACTTGTCTGGTGGAAACGTTCAGGGCGGAGGCAAACACACTTACCAGATGAATCCAGCCAACTCGAACGTTGCTTTAAGAGAAGTTGCGTTGGATATCGCGGAAGGAGCCGACATAGTGATGGTCAAACCCGGCATGCCTTACCTAGACGTGGTGCGCGATGTGAAGCAGGCTTTTCAAGTGCCAACCTTCGCCTATCAAGTCAGTGGCGAGTACGCGATGATGACCGCAGCCTTCGAAAACGGATGGCTCGACCGCAACGCCGTCATGCTCGAAAGCTTGTTGGCGTTCAAGCGAGCAGGAGCCGACGCTGTGCTGACTTATTTTGCCGTCGAGGCAGCGAAGCTGTTGAGTCAGCGATAAGGATCACACCAAAACCACGATGACGGCGGGCATCCAGCACCCGTCCCTCAGTTTTCTAGCGCTACGATTACAAGCGACGTGAAGATGAGCGTTTATTCATTCGTGAATAACAACACGTTGCCTGCAAGCGGGTGGTTATTGCAGGCTGGTATTTTCATTTGCTTCCGCTTGGCGAAACCGTTGATCACGTTGCCGATCGGCGATCACTTCTCCAGCGGCCAGTAACTTAATCGTGGCAACATCATCGATGCTTTCAAAGCTCAGCAGTTGCTTCTGATCGGATTCACCCAACGGAACCAACATGCCGCAAACTCGCCATCCATTGGATTGACGGACAACCTGCCACGTCAACGAAATCGGAGTCGTCTCATTGCCAAACGTTTCGTGAATTAGGCAATCGACTTCTGCCGTGCGGTTGAACTGACCATGAGCGGTATGCCGAGCGGGAAGAATCGTTGTCTCAGCGTCTGGACTGCTGATCGGTTCTAGTTTTAGATTTGCTCGATGAGTCGTCATCAATGCGGCTCGCGTGAGCAGGTTTTCCGCTGCAATTCGATCTTGGTTCTGTAGCCGTTGAATAAACGCTCGACAAACCGACTCGGGTGATTCCGTCGCGGGGTCCGTGGTAAAACTGTTGGCGGCAGGAGAACTTGAAATCACCGTCGTCGCCGACACCGAGTGAATGGGATCGGGTCGCTTGACCGGTTTGGCGACTGCTACCGTTGTCTCATTCGTAGCAGTTTCAGCAACGTCAGCTCTTTTGCAGCCAACGCTTAAAGCGATCGATGCCAGCAGCGAAACAGCCAGCACTTCCGGAGCGATTCGTGATCGCGGACGGAAAAATCGAAGCAGGCAGTAGAATAAAATCAGTTCAATCATCAAGCTGGGCCTTCCGTCCCGGAACCTGTGCGGCGGGAGTATGGAAAGTTTGGGCAGACGAGGCAACAGCGATTCGGCCCGTCGAGCCTTTTTCGGTTCGTCAAACCTGTTCGCCAAACGGTTTGCTGCAAGTTCTATCGTCATTTTTCACGCAAAACGAAAGTATTCGATGCTGCAGTTTGCCAAAATCTTGTGGGCTTCGCCCAATACATTGATGGGCATGGCGGCTGGAATACTGGGACTGCTGACAGGTGGACGGTGCCAGATTCGTTCCGGCTGCATTGAGTTCCACGGCGGTTTGGTGACCTGGGTTTTGAAACGAACCCCTCTGGCTGGCGGGGCGTTGGCGATGACGTTGGGTCATTGCATCATTGGTCAATCCGAATCCGGGTTGGCCATCGCTCGAGCGCACGAGCGGATTCATGTGCAACAGTACGAACGTTGGGGGCCATTTTTTCTACCAGCATATCTGGGTGCGTCGGCATGGTTATGGTGGCTCGGTCGGGATTGCTATCGAGAGAATCCGTTTGAAATCGAAGCGTACGCGAAGGCCGACCCAGCCGCGCCGATCGTGCTCGATGACGAAACGGACGCGTGTGAATGAACCGCGAAATCACGAGCGGCGCGCCGCGACTTGTCTTTCTGAATCGTGTGTTAGAATAGGAGCCGGTATGAGAACGTAGATGCGTGTTCGAATCGATCAAACACTCATCCGTTCAAAACTTCACCCCGACAGCCTCAACCGGCCTAGATGGAAAACTTGATGTTAATAGAACGCTCGATCTTGTCTTGCTTCATCCTTAATATTGTGGTGCTGATCGCGGCATCCACCAGTTTTGAGGCAAACCGTTGCTGTGCCGCTGAGTGGACCGAAGACATCAACGCGGCTGTCGAACAAGCGGCCGCAACTGACAAGGATCTGATGATTCTGTACACCGGTTCTGACTGGTGCCCTCCTTGTAAGTTGCTCGATAAGGAAGTCCTGTCGCAGGAGCAGTTTATTTTCGAAGTCGATCCACATTACGTGTTAGTCAAGCTGGACTTCCCCAGGCAGACCGAACAGGAACCAGAAATTGCCAAACGCAACGCTGAATGGGCTCAACGATTCGGTATAGAAGGCTTCCCCACCATCGTTCTGACCGATGTGGCACTCAAGCCGTACGCGTTTCTGGGTTATGAAGAAGGTGGCTTCCAGAATTATCTGGCCACCGTCGAAGAGGCACGCCAGCTTCGCGTCGCGCGGGACGAAAAACTCAAGCAATCCGTTGCCGCCGAGGGAAGCGAGAAAGCGAAGCTGCTTGATGAAGCCATTGGTGGGATGAAGCCAGACCTCGCCCGAGTTTACTACGCCGATGTGATCGAACAGATCATTGAGCTGGATCCGAAAGACGAACGGGGGCTGCGGACCAAGTGGAACGGCCAAGCAGAAGCCGAAATTCGTAAGATGATGCTCGCCGACATGCTGATGGTTTCTCGGATTGAAAAACCTAGCCAAGCCCTCAAATTCATTGATGAAGTTCTGGCGGAAGTCGAGTTTCCTGACCAGCAGAAATTCGAGGCGTTGCAGATCAAGCTTTCCCTGATACGTCAGTTACAACAACCCGAACAAGTCAATGCCTTGATGGATGAAATGCTGGCGATCGAAGGTTTGACCGACGATTCAAGGCAACGCCTATTGGTCAAGCGGCTGTTGCTGATGGTTGGTGCGGGGCAAAAGGAGCAGGCCGCGGCCCAATTAGAAGCGGCGCTGAAGCAGTTTCCCGGCAGTCCTTGGTTGTTGCTTGCCAAAGGTGATCTTGAAGAAGCGGACGAAAATTTCGAACAAGCAATTTCGGCTTATACTTTGGCTCAGAATTCGGCAAAATCCAATCCTGACTTGCTGATCGACATCGTCGGAGCGAAAGCCGACGCATTGTTCGGTTCCGATCAACGAGCGGACGCTTTGCAAACGCTTGATAATTTTGCGGAAAACACTCGAATGCCTCCCGATCTTCGAGCCGAAGCGTTGTTACATAAATCCATGCTGATGCGAGACATGGGCAGGACCCGGCAGGCGAGATTGGCCGAAAACCGTGCGATCGAGATCAACGAATCCGCACGAGAAAAAGCGGAAACCCAGAAAGTCATCGAAAAACTACGCGAAAAGTTTCGAGCCGATTGACCCGCCAGTTGGTTTGGTAGTTTTGTTCAGCGATCGCGGGCCAAAATCGCGGATCGACGGACGAAAGAAGATTCAATCGCGCCGCGTCTAAATCGACAACACCGACGAACCACCGCAAAAGCCCCAACATTGGCTCGACGGTTCAAGTCAAATTTTGGGAAAGTCGATCGGCATCGGCAATGGGGCAGTTTGCAAGACCAGCCACATGGGCTCGTCCACGTGAATCAGGAGCAGGCTATGAGATATCGATCTATTTTCAATGGCAAACAGCAGGTTTTTGCCAAGGTGTTTTCACTATTGCTATTACCGATCTTGTCCGGATGCGGGCAGGCGGGTGTGCCGATTACTACTGCGAAATTGCCTCCGCTGCGAGGCGAAATTTCGATTCAGAAATCCGACGCTCAACCGGAAACCGGCGAGAAAACTGAGTCATCAGCCACGACCGAACAGAAAGCGAAGAAAATGGAAACTGCAACGTTTGGAGCCGGCTGCTTTTGGTGTGTTGAGGCTGTTTTTCAGAAGCTGAAGGGCGTGGAATCCGTGCGCTCCGGTTACATGGGTGGACGGACGCTAAATCCAACCTACCAAGAAGTCTGCTCTGGGCTGACAGGTCATGCCGAAGTCATTCAGATCGATTTTGATCCCAATGTGATCTCATTCGCGGAGTTGTTGGAAGTGTTTTGGTCGACCCACGATCCGACGACGCTCAATCGGCAGGGAAATGACGTGGGAACCCAGTACCGATCTGCTGTGTTCTATCACTCGGAAGCTCAACAAGCCGCGGCCGAACAGTACAAGAAAGAATTGAACGAAGCGAAAGCGTTTTCCAGCCCGATCGTCACAGAAATCGTGCCCGCCAAGAAAATGTATGTCGCCGAGGACGATCACCAGAACTACTTTAACAACAATCCCAACCAACCGTATTGCCGAGCAATCATTCCCAGCAAGTTGGAAAAATTGAAGAAGGTGTTCGGCGATAAACTGAAACAGTAATCGTCCGTACGACGGGCTCGCGGAAACGCCAAAGCGATTCATCGCACTGCGAGCAACTCTTCTGCGGGCCAACGTTTGACGAGGCTGCCATTTTGAGCGGCAGTCTGGTCTGCGGGTTGGTAAGCTCGGCGGTGTTGCATGGTCAAACGAAGGTCCGCTGCATTGTTGAGCATCAATCGACTCTCGCCCATCTGCCAAGGCAGCACGTAAGCATTGGCGATTCTGTCAACGTCTCGGAAATACTCGCGGCACGACTCCGCGTCCATCTCCTTGCGTACCAATCGCGTAATCTTTCCTTGTATCGAATCCCATTGTTCGACTGCGGGCCAGTGGTCGTGAGACTGGCTGAAACGTGCTCGCAACGTCGACAGCTCGTCGCCTCGGGTCAGCGATTTTGGTAACGCTTGAACCATTGCGGACATCACGTCGGCAAACGGGGCGATCGCGGTAGGAACGGTCCGATCAACCTCCTGGTGCGGAAGCCGAATCTCAACCACGCGAGGCTTGGTAGGGCAGCTGCAACCATCGTGATGATAATATTCGGCCTGGCTCAGTTTTCCCTTGCTGGATTTGCCTCTGACTTTGCGGTACGTCGAATGATCCGTCCGAAGGTTCCTGCAAATGAGCACCCCTTCCTGCTCGACCAAATCCCAGAAAGCATCCCGCGAACCCTCCGTTAACAAATTCTGGTGTAGATAATCCGCGTTTTTCTGACCAACCACACCGTGGATCACCAGCCCAAAACCATGATTTCGAGAAACGGAAAGCACCGTCCCTTCCTTGCCGAACGGCTGAGTGTCGACGCTAAGGTCGAGCGTCTGTGGTGGTCGTTTTTCGATCATGGTCACTGTTTTACTGTATTTCGGCTAAAACGTTTCCCGCTGCGATCAGTAACACGAAAAGACGCAGAAAGAACTCTGGTTTTCGCACCATCGATCCAGGCATTGCCGAGAGTTAGATTTTGGTTCAGAATATCGTTATTGAAACCGAGTCTCAATAAGTAATTTTGGGAGATCTTCGTTGATGAGCGTTTCGCCTCAACCTATTCCGATTCAGGACCTTCAAACAGGCACTCGTGGGCGCGTTGCCGAACTGTCGGGCGACTCAAATGAGGTCGCGCGATTGGCCGCGTTGGGAATCCGGCAGGGAGTCGAGCTTTGCAGCCTCCGCAATGGCTGTCCGTGCATCGTACAATTTGGTTGCTCACGGATGTGCATCCGTACCTCCGGCCAACTGAAAGTGATGGTTACGCCTGAATCGTAAACCGCTGCTAATCATTTGCTGGAGACGCGCCGGCTTGATCAATCAGCGTATTAGCGAAAAGGTTCCAAAAACTCGGTTCCGGATCGCCACGGGTTTGTTGAACCTCGATTTTCGGGTGGGTGTTCCGAATAGAAACTCGTTTTCGCAGGCCACTCGCGACCCTCGGCTCAAACATGTATTCGTGACAAGCCACTCGTGCGTTGTGACGGTTAAAAATTCGGGCTGGGCCGCCGGGCCAAGACGCAGTCCTTCGGTCGGCGACAACAGATGAGATCCAACGCAAATATTAAGCCGTGATAAAGCAACAAGCATGAAATCAACGGATTTGAATCTTTCTTCAGACACGCCAGCTGGTTCGAGCGTTCCCGACGGGGTGGATTCCCTCAATGCTCACACCATCATTCTGCTTGGCAATCCGAATACCGGTAAGTCGACGTTGTTCAACGGACTGTGCGGGCTGAAGCAGCGGACGGGAAACTACCCAGGCGTCACGGTAGAGCGTCGCGATGGCACCTTTGAGTCGGACAAGCAGCGTTTTCACTTGGTCGATTTGCCCGGCACCTACAGCTTGGCTCCTGATTCGCCAGATGAGATGCTGTCGGTCAATGTGTTGCTGGGACGGCCACCGGCGACGAAGAAACCGGATCTGATCCTGTGCGTGATTGACGCTTCCAACCTTGAGCGAAATTTGTTTCTGGTCAGCCAAGTGCTGGACCTGAATCAGCCCACGGTCGTCGCGTTGAACATGACGGATATCGCGGCGCGTAATGGGAATCAGGTCATTGCGGAGAAACTTTCAGAAGTGTTGGGTGTGCCAGTCGTTCCCATTCAGGCAAAACGTCGCGAAGGCATTGCGGACCTGAAACACAAAATCGCGACGGCCGTGGATCGACCGCCCCTTCAGATTCACGATCCATTCAGAGAGGAAGTGGCCGAACGGATCGCTCGATTGGAAGCAGACTGCCCGACCGATTGCGGACCGGTGCGTTTCGTGATGGCTCGCCTGCTATTTGATGTCAACGGGTTCATGAACAAGCAGTTGGGTGACTTGCTGGACGAACGGACTCGTCAATCGATTGTGGAAGAACAGGCTCAGATGCGAGCTGACGGGTCTTTCGCGGTTGCGGAATCCAATTCTCGCTACCAGTGGATTCGCGGCCACTTGCCCACCGTGACCAAGCAGGTCAATCCTGCGGGGCTGACGATTTCAGACCGAGTCGACTCGGTTCTAACTCATCCGTTTTTGGGATTGATTATCGCAGCGGTCACGATGATGTTTTTGTTCCAGCTTGTTTTCTGGGCAGCAGAACCCGCGTCGACGATGATTGACGCTTTGACAGGATGGGCGTCATTACTGGTCGACCAACTGTTCGTTGGACTCACTGGAGCCGCGGATGGCGCGTTGCATTCGTTGATCATTGATGGTTTGATCGCGGGCGTCGGAGGCGTGCTGATTTTTTTGCCTCAAATTGTGCTGCTGTTTCTGCTGCTTGCGATTCTGGAAGACAGTGGTTATCTGGCTCGTGCCGCATTCCTAACCGACCGATATCTTTCACGGTTGGGGCTGAGCGGCATCACATTGATCCCGCTGCTATCTTCCTTTGCGTGTGCGATTCCGGGCATCATGGCGACGCGAGTCATTCGCGATCCACGCGAACGATTGATCACGATATTGATCGCTCCGCTGATGAGCTGCAGCGCGCGTTTACCAGTCTACACATTATTGATTGCGGCGTTTGTTCCTGCGACCACATGGTTCGGCCTTGGGCTGCAAGGAATGACGATGTTCGCGATGTATCTGGTTGGAATTGTCACCGCGATTGGCGTCGCCTGGGTGCTGAAAAAGACGATTCTTAAAACCGGCACGTCGTCCTTCATGCTTGAGTTGCCAACGTATAAGTTGCCTTCCTTTGAAAACGTGTTTCTGAAAGTTTGGGAAGGCGCTTCGTCGTTCGTGAAAGACGCCGGGACAGTGATTGTAGCGGCAACGATCATTGTCTGGGCGGCTGCGTATTTTCCTCGGGATATGTCGACCGTGCCTCCCTCATTGTTGGAAACTCAACGAGCGTTTCTTGCTGAACTGGAGGCACCAGAAACTTCGGATGCCGGACGGGCCCGGATCTCGACAGAATTGGCTCGGGTCGACGGTGAAGTCCAAGGTCACCTGTTGCGTTCCAGCTACTTGGGACAGGCGGGTGAGTTCATCGAGCCGATGGTCAAGCCGCTGGGCTGGGATTGGCGGATTGGAAGTGCAGCAATTGCTTCGTTTCCCGCTCGCGAAGTGATTGTGTCGACGATGGGAGTTCTGTTCGGGCTGGGGGGAGATGTCGACGAGCAATCCGCGTCGCTGAACGATTCTATTAAATCGGCAACCTGGGAGGGAACCGACCGCCCGCTGTTCACGCTTCCGGTGGCGTTATCGATTATGGTGTTTTTTGCATTGTGCGCTCAGTGCGTGTCCACTCTAGCGGTGATCAAACGAGAAACCAATTCATGGTTCTGGCCAGTGTTCACCTTTGTCTACATGACGGTGTTGGCGTACATTGCGGCATTGCTAACCTATCAGATTGGACGTCTGTTCTTGTGATGATGCTCGATTGGCAAACTCCGGTTTCTTTGATCATTGTCGCGCTGGCGACCGTGTGGATGCTGCGTCGATTGATGGCGACAGGGCAGGGCGATTCCGGTTGTGGATCGTGCCGTGGTTGTTCGAAAGAATCCGTTGCGGCTGAATCAAATGACACAGAAAAACCTAAGCGAGTGTATCAGTTGACTCGATCGGATCGCTGAGGACGTGATCGATAGCAAAGCTGGCCGTTTTGAAGCAGCTACGCTCGCCAGAGCACGGGGACATCAGAAATCCGTCTTCTGGCGGAGGCCGCACGATTAGTGAGCAAAACGCGGCATTTCATTCCCAAAGCGGCGCTATCCAACTAAGCCATTTCATTCTGGTCATGGCGGGTCGAGTTCTCGACGCCGAACAGACGAAGGAACCCGTACACGACCAGCATGTACGCGAAAACCAAGATATTCAGCAGCGTTCCCTGAATGAGCGTAGTCAACAGAAAGGTCAGAAATCGGTAGACGGGCACCCCCGATCCGCTCATCGAGCGACCAATGCCGCCAAACTCGCCTCTCGTCAATGCCCCGGACAATCCGAGGGATACAATTCCGCAGTAAAGGTCAACGAAAACTCCAATGGGGAACAGGATCGAGATCGCCATCCGAGTGATGTATGCGATTCGGGATGCCCGACGTTTGGCTCGCTGGGCCATGGTCAACTGAATCTGAGGGATGAACTCAATCACACTGTAACCAGCGGCGAAGATCAGAATGCCGAAGATCATTCCCAAAACCTCGGGAACACGCCAGCCACCAATACCACCCCCGAGAAAAAAACTCGGCCCGGCTGCCAAAACGCAAACGATCAGCCATTTGATGATGACTCGCCCCAGCTTGGGTGGCTTCATAAGGGGCCGCTCTAGGGCCAGTGCCTCGACCGCCTCGGAAGTCGGCGCGGCGTAAGGATTGACGGGCGCGTCGTCCGACTGATGGGCTGGTTCGCTCAAAGGTGGAAGCTCCAAAGCGCGTGGACACGTTGCGATTCAGGTCAAGGGAAGCGACAATGTTGTCTGACCTCCCCTCGTAAGTCAATGACGGAATGACAATGGAACTGGACGCTCTGGTAATCGCTCCTCATCCTGACGATGCTGAGTTGGGAATGGGTGGAGCGATTCTGAACATGCTGGCTGCTGGAAAAAAGGTTGGCGTGCTGGATCTGACCAGCGGCGAACCGACTCCCCACGGATCGCCTCAACTTCGAGCCACCGAAACGGCGGCGGCGACCAAAGTTCTCGGTTTGTCTTGGCGAGAAAACCTTGGGCTTCCCAATCGCAGCCTTGAAGCGACGCTTGAAAACCGAAAATCGTTGGCCAGCGTGTTTCGGATGGTTAGACCGAAGTGGCTTTTCGCTCCGTATTGGATTGACGCACATCCCGACCATCTGGCAGCGACTCAATTGGTCGAAGCCGCTCGGTTCTGGTCGAAACTATCCAAAACCGACATGCCCGGCGAGCGATTTCATCCCGCGCGGGTTTACAACTATTACTGCGTCCATTTGAAGATGCATGCGACTCCCGCTTTTGTGCTGGATATTTCGGATGTATGGGAGCAGAAGCTCGAATCGATTGCCTGTTACCAAAGTCAATTTGTAAAAGGGCGTGAGCATATGGACCCTCCCTTTCTCAAACAGTTAGAATATGAGGCCGCTTACTGGGGGAAGTCGATCGGCGTGAAGTTCGGCGAACCATTCACGTCGCGAGAACCAATCGGTTTAACCGGGTTTTCGGAACTCATCTAAATGACAGGTGTTTGATTTTTATTAGTAATAGCTGCGTTTCCCGTATAGAGGACTCGCATCAGAATTAGTTACCGAATGGGTTCGTTAAATCTGCAACGATAACCGGTTCCGCCAACAAAAACCCGTAACCTAGTGTTTCGCGAAACGTGGGACGTAGTTGAACTATCCATCACCATCACACGGAAAAAAACATGAGCTCAAACGCAGAACATTCCAACATCAGTCGTCCTGAACTCTGCTCGAATGACTCAAGTCCGTCACGTCGAAAGTTTTTACAGCAAGGGACGTCGGTCGTTGCGGCAGGAGGAGCCCTCGCTGCGGCTGCGACGACTCCATCGTTGACGTTCGCTCGATCAGCTCACGCTGCCGGTTCAGACCGCATCAAACTGGGCCTGATCGGATCCGGCGATCGTGGGGCTGGAGCAGCATGCCAAGCCATGAACACAGACCAATGTCAGGTCGAATTACACGCGATGGCTGACGCGTTTTCGGATCGGCTGGCCAACAGTTTGCAGACTTGCAAAGACGAGCATGACGGGAAGGTGTTCGTGCCGAAGGAACGCCAGTTCGTTGGCTTTAATGGATACAAGAAAGTGATGGAGTCGGACGTGGACATGGTGATCCTGGCCACGCCGCCCGGGTTTCGACCACTGCACTTCGAGGCCGCGATCGACGCAGGCAAACACGTGTTCATGGAGAAACCGGTCGCCGTTGATGCTCCGGGGATTCGCCGCGTCCTTGCCGCGGGAGAGAAAGCGAAGGAAAAGCAGCTGGCAGTTCAGGTTGGCTTGCAACGACGGCACGAACGTGCTTACCGCGAAACAATCGGGAAGCTAAAAGATGGAATTATCGGAAATTTGAATTTCAGTCGAGTCTACTGGAATAGTGGCGGAGTCTGGTGTCGCAGCCGAACTTCAGATCAAACCGAATTGGAGTATCAGATGCGAAACTGGTACTACTTCAACTGGCTCTGTGGTGACCATATCGTCGAGCAACACATTCACAATATGGATGTCATCAACTGGTTGATGGACGGGTATCCCGTTACGGCTCAAGGGCAGGGCGGTCGGCTAGTTCGTGATGGAATTGATCATGGCGAAATCTACGATCACCACATGGTCGAATACACTTACGCAAACGGACACAAAATGCTCAGTCAGTGTCGGCATATCAAAGATTGCTGGGGGCAGGTCGGCGAGTACGTCCATGGATCAAAAGGTTATGCCAACATTGAGGCCGGGCGCATTTTTGATCTGGACGGCAACGAGATCTTCAAATGCAGGGAAGGGAAAGGCCAGCGAGGTGGACATCAACAGGAGCATTACGATTTGTTCGAAGACCTTGCCAATGGTAAAATTCCAAATGAAACCGAGTACGGTGCGAAAAGCACGATGACTGCGATCCTTGGGCGGCTGGCGACTTACACCGGTAAGCAACTTCATTGGGACGATGCCATTGCTTCAGAAATCTCGCTGGCTGATGTCGACTCCATGACCTCGATGGATGGAAAGGCACCACTGCTTCCCAATGGAGCACTTCGGTATCCCATTGCCAAACCGGGCAACTCCGCCGTTGCCGTGATCGACTGGAAGCCAAGCAAGAAAAGGTCTTGAACCTTTGAAGGTCAGCTTGAGCGATTAAAAAGACGACGAAGACGCGGCGGAGCGAATTCCGGTTTTCTAACCCGGTGGATTTGAGTTAACATATGGCTTGAGTTGTCCGTTCAATCCACCATCACGTTTGCGCACATGAAACCCATCGTAGGAACCGTCTTTGAAACGGGTAGGATCGATTTCTCACGCGAAGATAACGCTTGGGTATTCGATATGATCGATACCGGCTTGAGAGAGGATCAGCGTGATCGAATTCGCTTCGATCCGTCACAGGCTCCTATTGAACTGAAGTCGGCACCAATCAATGAGGGCGGTGAACCTGAGTGGATGGCCGGGATCGAGCGAACGTTGAAAACGGCTGACTCGGTTTACCTGCAGTTCAGGAAAGGGATCCTGCGATTTCGACTCGCAATCCATCAAGCCGCCAAACATCACCAGTTTGTCACCCTCGGGACTCAAGAGGAGGTTGATCAGTTTTGCGAGCGGCACTGGCAAAACGTGCGATATTTTTACGCGTTTCGGCGCGACGTCTTCCAGTTCGTGGTTAACACCATGATCACGCACAAGAGCGAAGTGGAGCCATCGAATGAGAAGGTCGCCATTTCGGGTCGAGTCGATTACCAGACCGACTTGGATCGTCCCATGGTGGTTTTTGACTCCACCGGTTCATCCGCCCCTGTCGAGATTGTTGAATGGCGTTCGAAAGTCAAAGAAGGTGAAGTCGGACGGTTTGATCCCGCGAACACAAAGATCCTTTTCAACCTCCGCGCTGCGACCCGTCCTCTGACTTTAATGCATGAAGATCGGGTCGAGTTCCGGAATCACGCCTACACGTTTGGCGGTGACAAAATGTGGGCGAAGTTCAATCGCTTGGTAGCAAGGCGGCTCAAGCAGCGCGTTGCGGCCGAAGACGGTGCGTAGACCTTGGTCTGCCGCTCTGGCAAAGGCCGAGATTCGAATCCTAACAGCAGCAGCCCATTGCGTTGTGATTTGAGGCGATGTTGCGATCGCGCAGTACGGCTTTTCGCATGTGCGCAATTCATGGACTCTGGCACCACCCATGCTGAGCGACTTCGCCGGTGCCACCAAAGATTCGAATTGTGTTTGTTGCGAAGAATTGAGTGCCCCGCTAGACCGGGGGGCTCGGTGCGGAAGCCTCCGTTGGTTGGTGGCACTGCCGCGCTGTGTTAAACGTGACACAGTACGCAGATTTTTCAGGGAGAAAAGCGGGCATTATTGCTGCATTGCTAACTGTGAGGATTACACCAATGAGATCAACGATCTGCGGGAATCATCGCGGTTATTTCACGTTCAACCGGTCCGTATGATCCGCAATCTATCGGAATGATTGAATCGAGTTTCGAGCAAGTGCCGACAACGACAATATCTCCGTCTTGCCCGGCGGACTGTTCCAATTGTTCTCGTCCTGCAACAACTTTGTTGACACCCAGATTCAAACGATCATGACCGATCCCACGGTAACTTCAGATGCGACGACCAATGGCGGCTTCTCGATTGCCGCAGTGCTCAACCCGTCTGATTCGCAACCGGCGCCGATAACGAGGCAGTTGCGGAAGACGGTCGAGACAACTTCCCTGTTGCAGCAGAATGAGACGATTCGAGACGCGAAAATTCTGATCATCGACGATGAGGAACTTGTGATCCGCGTCGTCCGTCGTTTTCTGGTTTCCGACGGGTATCAGAATTTCACGACCATCACGGACCCTCGACAGGCGTTGGCGGAAATTGAACGCGTCCAGCCGGACGTCGTGTTGCTGGATATCATGATGCCAAACATTACCGGCCTAGATCTGTTGAAAGTTCGCAAGAAGGTGCCTCACCTTCAACCAATTCCCTTTATCATCCTCAGCGCGACAAGTGACAACCAGATCAAGCGGCAGGCCCTGGAACTTGGAGCAACCGACTTCTTAGGCAAACCAGTCGACCCGAGCGATTTGATCCTGAGAGTCCAGAACGCTTTGATCGTCAAGCATCACTACGACTACGTTTCAAACTACGCCACTGAGCTTGAAGGACAGGTCCGTCTGCGCACTCAACAGATTGAAAAGTCTCGCGAGCAGATCATCCATTGCCTCGCCCGGGCAGCGGAATATCGGGATAACGAAACGGGCGACCACGTGTTGCGAGTCGGCAAATACTGTTCCGTGATTGCAAATCAACTTGGCTTTAATGAAGAGTACTGTCGCCAGATTTCATTGGCCGCGCAGTTGCACGACGTGGGAAAGATTGGAATTCCGGATTCTGTATTGCTCAACCCCGGTAAGCTGAGCAATGAAGAATTCGGGGTCATGAAAGAACACTGCGCACTTGGCAACAAGATCATGGAACCGCTGGCTGTTGCTGATGCCGAACGAATCCGACGTCACGCCGACATGGGTGGCTTCATCATGGATGGAGTCGATTCCCCAATGCTGGAACTGGCCACGACGATTGCGCGGACACATCATGAAAAATGGGACGGCACAGGCTACCCGAATCAATTGAAGGGTGAAGAAATTCCAATCGAGGGCAGGATTTGTTGCGTTGCTGACGTTTATGACGCGTTGTGCAGTGAGCGACCGTACAAGCCGAGTTTCCCATTGCGAAAATGCCTGGAAATCATGCTCTCAGAGCGAGGCACTCGTTTCGACCCCATCGTCGTGGACGCGTTTTTCGAACGGATTAACGATATCGAACAGATCCGTAGCCAACACAGAGATTCGGCCGATTATCAAAAGATTACGGAAATGAAAAGCTGAAGC
>CALFWL010000088.1 GCA_937928215.1 uncultured Pirellulaceae bacterium
TCGGGAACGTCGTCCCAGCTTTTCCCTTGACCGTTCGTCGGCTTCAAGTAGTAAAAGATATCCTGAAAGTCCAAATCGATATCGCCGCCCCACTCGGGCATTGGCTTGCTGTTGAAGATTTCCAACGCTTCAAGGCGGAACTTCCGCATCCAGTCAGGCTCTTCTTTGATGTCGGAAATCTGGTTGACGATTTCCGCATCGATTCCCTTGCGAGCCTTGAAAACGGCAGTCGTTTTGGTTTTGAAATCGTACTTGTTGATATCCGTGGCGCGAAGCTGTTCGTCTTCGGACACTTCGGGCGATGGAGTGATGTCAGTTGCCATGTTCTTTCCAATTCAAATGGGAGGCCGGAGGTCGGAGGTCGGAACCTCGTGACACAACGGCAACTACAGTTAAATGCTCTTCTTATTTCTGATTCGGCTTTTTGTATTTCTGATCGACGTGACTGTGATGCGTAGAAGTTGATCGGTTTCGCCAATAAGCTCGTTGAGTTTCGACTCACCAACGATACCCGCGTCTACAAGTAGCTCAAGCCACAGCATGGTTTCGTCAAGCTCTTGCTCGACGATTCCCAACTTCGAAATGAACTCGGCATCAGACCTTGCTCGAGAACCTTCTCGGTAGTTTGCAGCAACACTCGTCCCGCTTCTCAAAACCTGTTTTCCAATAACTTGAGCCTCAGTTGATTTTGGCAAAGACGAATACAATCGGATGATTCGAAGTGCATACTGCTTCGTTCTCTTCCTCAGATCTTGCAAGCTTCCGACCTCCGACCTCGCACTCCGACCTAAACAACAGCTTCCTCTTCGGCCTCAAGCTCTTGGTTCACTTTGGCGGCTTCGGGGTACTGCGTGCGGATACGCTCATAACCCGAATCGTGCAACTCTTGGGCAAGAGCCTTACCTTCGCATGACTCGACGATCTTGCCACCCAAGATCACGTGCGTGAAGTTAGGCGGATTATGTTCCAGTAGTTTGTCATGATGAGTAATGATCAATAGACCCATTTTGTTGTGACCGATCTCGTTGATCGACTGACTGGCCAGCCGAACGGCGTCCGCATCCAAGCCAGAATCCGTTTCATCAAGAATCGCAAACTTGGGTTGCAACATCGCCAGCTGAAGAATTTCAGCTCGCTTCATTTCGCCGCCACTGAAACCGTCGTTGACGTACCGACGAGCGAACTCGCTGTCCATTTGCAGCTGCTGCATGTTTTCCTTGATCTCTTTGCGAAACTCACGCATCGGGATCAGGTCTTCGCCTTCTTTTCGATCCGGATTGCGCACATTGGTCGTTGCATGACGAAGAAAATCCGCCATGCGAACACCCGGAATCGCAACCGGACGCTGAAATGCCATGAACAGACCAGCGCGAGCACGTTCGTTGGGCTCCATGTCAAGAATATTTTCGCCATTGAGCAGGATCTGGCCCGATGTGGCCTCGTAAGACGGGTGCCCCATGATGGCCAAACCGAGCGTGCTTTTGCCGGAGCCGTTTGGCCCCATCAAGGCATGGGTTTCGCCACGATTGATTTCAAGGTTAACACCCCGAAGGATTTCTTTGTCGCCGATGGATACGTGCAGGTCAACAATTTTCAGTACGTCAGACATAGTATTATTAGTGTTCAAAAAAGTGTTCAGTGTGTTTTAGTCAACAGCGTTGCTTGAAATCTTGCCAAGCGGTTCCGTTTCAATTTGACCGGCTTGGAATGAGCAACAAGCATCGCCCTGTCGCTGGCAGGTACAAAGCCGAACTTCATCGCCAACGACCCGTTCGAGCACTTGCTGTTCAAGTTCACAAATTTTGGTTCCGTTCTCGGATAACCCGGGGTAGAGACAACCGCCGACTGAAATCACCGGCAAACCATCATTGTTTTGGTCAAATCGAACCGGCAAGTCACGATCTCCGAACAGCCGTGAAATGGAGGCCATTCGGTCAGAGGCCGATTCGCCCGTGATCTCCGAACTGTACTTATCAACTAACCGATCGATCGTTCCGGAAACAACGCTTTCACGTAAGGCGACATCAGGAATCTGCTGAACCTGCTGCCACAACGCAACCGCCAGATCCGCCAAATTGTTCCCACCGCTCAACCGACCCGGCTCGGTCAACGAGTATTGGTGAACCGGACGCCCTCGACCGCTGGAAACTGTCGATCGCTCGACGTAACCCATCGACAACAGCCGGCCCAAACGCTGACGTACCGCCGTTGCGGTCACACCCAGACGTTCGCCCAGCTGGTTAATCTCTTGCGGAGATTGCACCATCAGCATGTCCACGACTTCGCGATCGCTTTCGGAAAGTCGATGCGTTTCGCTCATGGTTTGACTCTGTGTTCGGGTTCGATCGGTGGTGAGCAACAGCTTCTCGCCAGCCTTCAACAGCCCGAATCTACCAATAAAAACATTTTTCGCAAGGACAAATGTGAAAATTCAGTGCCAGCCTTAAACTTCGGTGAAACCCCAACTTGCGTTGACCCAAAAAGGGTTATTGTTTCCAATCGGGCCGTTAAAAACCCGCGGCAGCTGACTGGCTATTTTCTGCACTGCCAGTGGTTGACCGAGATTAAATCTGGGGAGCAGCAAATTGTCCACTTCAAGCGGCAAACCGAAGATTCACTGGGGATCGCGACTGGGGGTCGTTCTGGCGGTCGCCGGCTCCGCCGTCGGACTCGGGAACTTCCTTCGATTTCCAGGCCAGGCTGCTCAAAATGGAGCGGGTGCTTTCATGGTGCCTTACTTCATTTCGCTACTGGTGGTGGGGATTCCGCTCGCATGGGCTGAGTGGTCGATGGGGCGATATTCAGGCGTTCGTGGCTTCCATTCCGCTCCAGGGATTTTCGCAACGCTCTGCCGTACTAGGTGGGCTGCGTTCACAGGTATGTTTGCCCTGTTGATCCCGCTGATGATTTACACCTACTACATCGTCATCGAAGCGTGGTGCTTGGGGTATGCCTGGCACTACCTGACGGGAGCATTGTCGCTGGGGAAAGACTCGGAAGCTTACGGAGAGTTTTTCGCGACGTTCACAGGACAGAAAAGTGACGGGTCAGTAGCCAGCCTTGAACAGAGTTCCGTGTTGGTTTTCGTGCTGATAACTTTCGTCCTCAACTTCTTTCTGATTCGTCGAGGAATCAACAAAGGGATCGAAACGTTCTGCAAGTTCGCGATGCCGCTAATGATCATCTGCGCCGTCTGCGTCCTGATACGCGTATTGACGTTGGGAACACCTGACCCCGAATTCGCTGAACAATCGGTCGCCGGGGGGTTAAATTTCATGTGGAACCCGGATTGGACGGCGTTGCAAAACCCAAAAACCTGGTTGGCTGCAGCCGGGCAGATCTTTTTCAGTCTTTCGGTTGGCTTTGGAGTGATCATCAACTACGCCAGTTACGTTCGCAAAAACGAAGACATTGCCCTTAGCGGTTTAACCGCGACCGCAACGAACGAATTTTTTGAGGTTTGCCTTGGAGGGCTAATCACGCTTCCGGCAGCATTTATCTTTCTTGGCGCTTCGGCGGGTGGGTTCGGCACGTTCGGGCTTGGTTTTGTCGCTCTGCCAAATGTTTTCTCCGCCATGCCTTACGGACAATTATTCGGATTCCTTTGGTTTTTCATGCTGTTTTTGGCGGCAATCACCAGCAGCCTTTCAATGCTTCAGCCTGTTATTTCTTTTTTCCAAGAGGGTTTGGGCGCGAGCCGGTCCACTTCGGCGGTGATTCTGGCTGCCGTGTCGGGCGCCGGATCGGCTTTTGTCATTTACTATTCGAAAGATCTTGCGGCACTGGACAACATTGACTTCTGGTGCGGGACTTTCCTGATCGTGCTTCTCGCTTTGATTCAGGCGATCGTATATGGCTGGGTTTTCGGAACTACACGTGGTTCGACCGAATTGGATCGCGGCGCATTGATTCAGGTTCCAAAATTCATTTCGTTCATCCTTAAATATTTGACGCCGCTATTCCTCCTGTTGATTCTTGGGGCGACCATATACGATTCGGGGCCCGGATACGTCGAAAACT
Organism: uncultured Pirellulaceae bacterium; assembly: GCA_937928215.1. Taxonomy (GTDB): domain Bacteria; phylum Planctomycetota; class Planctomycetia; order Pirellulales; family Pirellulaceae; genus Mariniblastus. Next base: position 4,021 of record CALFWL010000088.1, read on the forward strand.
TCCGCACGAATGAGGTTGCCCGGCGTTCCGTATATCTGATTTTGATTGCCGCAGGATTATTGTTGGTTGGGATCGCGTACGCTTTAAACAAGTGGACAAGGGAAGGTCGATTCAATTCAAGCGAACCCGACGACTCTTAAACCGCAATACAAACTCGTATAGCTGCCTTCTGGCTTGGAGATGAAATGACCACAACCGCACTCATCATGATGAGCGTATCCATCGGCACGATTTTGTCGCTGCTGAGCTTTTGCCTGTATCGAATCATGACCTCTCCACTTTCTGATGATGAGTAAATTATCGCCAACGGATCAGTCGGGCGCTGGCGAAGACTGACCGGCGTTGCCTTTGCGATTCGAGTCCCGTCGAGAAAACGCCGCTGCAACGGCCCCCAACAATCGCGCTAATCCGTACCGCCTGAACCTCGATTCAGCCTGACAGAGTTTTGTCGCGATTGCCGCGAGCCATCGGCGTGCCTCTAACCGATCAACCACGATGGTGAAGGACCACCCCGTTCGCCGGAACCCATTTGGCGAGTCCCGGTGTATCGAACTCATGTCGGCACGCTCGTCGAAAGGACCCAATCATGCGTTTTCGAATAATTCCGTTTTTTGTCACTCTGCTTTCAGCAGTTTCTGTCGTTGATTTGTCGGTATCAGAAGCGCAGCACCTTCGGTCTCGGCAGCCACTCCAAGCGGGGTTTCGATGGCTGGGCCAAGGCTGGAGCGCAGGCTACCACCATCGCAACCCAGGCCCGAACACGGATTATTACAATCCGTATACCGCCCACAATTCAATGCTGATTTCAAAACAGCCTGGGCATCAAACCGCTCAACATCAGTATCACAACCACCCGACAACACCGGGCGTACCATATTCGGTGTACGCTCCGACTTCTGGAGCGAATACCAATTGGGATTACGGACACGGTCAAGGGAAAAGCATCCAGCCAACCTTCGTGCCGTCCGAAGATTCAGATGATGAAAATTCGGATGACAATGAAACGGAAGAATCAGACAACAATCCGCGAAACGGTTCGGGCGGTGACTTCGACACTAAAGATCTGGACGACATGCCGAACATCACGTCCGACCCCAAAGAGCCTGGTTCAATTCGCGTCAGCGAGGACATGGACGACGAGGACGCTGATTTCGAAGAGTCGGCTTCCGACGATGACGAATTCGATGACCAGAAAGAAGCCGACGACGCAAGCGTCAACGCGACCAGAGCGGGCTACTCACGCCAAGCCCCCGAAAGTCTCGAGTCGATGGACTTCCGCAGCTTCATGGTCAATTGAGCACTCGCCAAGAAAGAAATGAC
>CALFWL010000089.1 GCA_937928215.1 uncultured Pirellulaceae bacterium
GTAAAGGACATGAAAACGTGGCTCAAGGACAATCTGGCACAAACGCATACAGCGAAACGGGCTATCGCATACCGTGAATTTAAAACCGCAACCCTGCCGTAGGTGCCAAAAAACAGAGGTAAAACATTTTCATCAGCCCAGTGTAAGGCTCCGTCCGCTCCCGGTTGGGTCCGGCCCAGGGAGGGGAAGGCTCCGTCCGCCCCAATCGCTGGCTTACGCGTGTCATTGGATTCGGCTTGGGCGGAGCCACGCCCTCCCGGCAAACGTCAACCAACCGGGGAGGGGAAGGCTCCGTCCGCCCCAATCGCTGGCTTACGCGTGTCATTGGATTCGGCTTGGGCGGAGCCGCGCCCTCCCGGCTTGCGATCACCCTAGGGAGGGGAAGGCTCCGCCCGCCCCAATCGCTGGCTTACGCGTGTCATTGGATTCGGCTTGGGCGGAGCCGCGCCCTCCCAACAACCAATGGCAAGCGGAAGCATCATCCAAACCGGAACAACGTTGGAAGAAACAAGGAAGATTCCGCCGCGATTCAAATCCAATTCCTTCGATAGCACACTGCACGCGGCGGCCGGAGAAACAAAAAGCTCGACCAGCTTCACTCTTTCAGTTTGTTAACGGTCCCGCGTACCGTTTCTTGTTCGTCGCGTACCGTTTCTTGTTCGCTACCTTTTCTTGTTCGTCCCACGCACCTTCTCTCGTCTAGTTGTCTCCATCTTCGTTTCCAAAGGAAGCTCTGACGGCAGCCTCAAGTCGATCGTCCAACCACCCGCCTTCACCAATAAAGACAGAGCCATTCATCAAAACTACACAGGAAATCTGTATAGGGGGCCCTGAGGTTGCCTTGTCAATCCGGTATCCATGAAACTGGGCAACATAGCACCAGTGAGATCGGGAATCGGTAAAACCTCGATTGTCCAGCGGAGAAATATACAAAGAAACCAGTTCCCAGTTGCCAATCCGCCACGGTTGGGATACAGCGTCAAGCCGTTCAACGACTTTATCTGAGACTGAAATCGCTTGCCGAACTGACAGCGGGGGATTCTCTTGAGATTCGTGCCATTCCGGAGAAATGCCCAAAATCTGTTCACGAAATCTCCATGTGTAAATGTCGTCACTACTACGTACTGTTACCATCCGATCTTTTATAACTAACGCGGAAGCTAGTGTGACGATAGCCACGAACATCAGTAGATTTAAGATGTTGAACTTCATTTATCACACAAGGGTAGAACAATGTACGCTTACAGGCTCAACGTCACTTCCGGATCGTACCAACCAGAGGATCCATCCACCTCCATGTAATTTCTCTCGCATTCGCAACAATTCCACTCAACAACCAGTCGCCTGCTAAACATTGCTCCGGTCCAGCCAGCTGGCGGCCTAGGCGCTAGAGTCGGTAGAGCATCATCGTGCCCCGATTCCACAGTTCAGAACACAACAATTGACAATATCTCACCCTTGACGGCCCACTCAAATTAGGTGGTGGCAGCATTATGCTATTCGTCCCATACGGATCCACTCCACCCGGCACGAAATACCCACGACAGAGTGACATGCCATCGACAAACCCCAACGGGTCGCGGGAGGCGAACCGGCCGAGCTTGGCGTCGTACATTCTCGCGCGGAAGTGGAAGTATATCAAACCCGTCTCACGATCGGCCCGTCGGCCCCTAGTCGATTGCCGTTTGGGTCGACAAACTCAATTCCTTCCCTCGATTCAAGCAAGAGCTTCACTTGATCTTCGGTTACGGTCACTTTTACCATCGTTTTCCTCCAGCGAATCGCACGTTCCTTATACGGTCGAACGATTACCAATCCAATGCATGAGAAATCAGAAATCCGTTTAAAACAAGGAGTTGACACGGCAACACCTCAGAAACCCTCGCAGTTGGTGGTGTCAACTGAATTCTTGCGATTCCTTACAGTTTCCGGTTTGGAAGTCGAAACTTGTTGCGATTCTTAATGTCTCAAAATCGATCACGCAACGGACTAACCTCAACCACAGGAACCAATTTTGTTAACGGTCCAACCTCGCTCAGCCGAATAACGCCGGACGTCCATTGTCGCGTTTTATCAAACGTGACCATTGGCAACGACGCGCGATCGAAAAACTCTTCCCACTCCGACCGAGTCAGAATTCGAAACTCAGCTTGCACTCCGGGAGCCAGCCGACGCTCTAATGCCAAGGCGACGTGCCCCATGGTCATGCGAGGATTCAATTCGACGATGGGTTTGATCCGAAGTTGCTGAGCCTGATCACGATAAACGATCACGTCGACTCCGAACGGTCCCGCGAAATCCACGGATTGCAACTCAGGGACTAAACGTTCCTGCAACCAACCCGTCAGCTGCTTCAACCGTCTGCAACGATCGGACAACAGGAATCGCCGAACTTCCACGTCACATTCGGAAAACAAATCGCCCAGCCGAGTCCCCGCATAACGTCGGCCTTCGGTCACGATTGGCCTAGTCCAACCCAGGAAGTCCGCGTCCGTTGATCCACGATCCAGTCGCCATAAGAACGAGAGATCCAACACTCGATCAAGCTGCGGCTCGACCACACACGGCCCTTTCCCTGACGCCGATCGAATCCATTGCTGATCCGTTTCGGTCAATGGTTCGCCACATGCCAGACGCCGCTGGCCTCGCCCCGAAGTCGCCCAATCTTGTTTGATCAATGCCTTGGAATAGCCAAGTGAATCCAGCTCTCTCAATGCGTCAACCACTTCGTCGCCCCGATCAACCGAAACCCCGGTTGTCGACACATCAGCAAGCAAGTTTTCGCCGCCAGCCAGACGGCCGTTGTCTTCGTTCAACCAGTTTCTTAATCGGTTTGCAGCCCATGATTTACGAAACAGATCTGCCTGCTGCTCATGCCAAATGGGTGGCGAATGCCGAGTGACATCAACCAATGGCTGTGCGAACTGATGGCTCGCAGGCGTCCACGCCCACGGGGCAAAATCGTGCAGTCGCCGGTGCGACAGTTCTTCAACGCTCTCGTAAGTTTGGAATTCTGGCAACAATAAACCAGCGTCGATCCAGTGCTTGCGCAGCTCCTTCGAAGGCAGCGACTTAACCAACAGGATGTCATCCGGTTTTGAAATCGGCACCATCACGGTTTCCAAGTCGCTTTGCAACTGAGCCAGCAACGTTCGCTCCTTGGAAGATGGCTCGCCCGACAATTCCGATTCGGCACCCGGATCGAACCATCGCAGAGTCGCGGCTTTGCCTCGTGACTGCCGAAACACTTCGACCGAATCAATAAAGTCCTCATCCAGCCCCGCGCGAAGGCGGCCTTCTCGATTGAAGTCAATGTTTGGCCCGCGGGCTCGCTGAGGCGACATCGGAAAGTCAAGCGACTGCTGATAGGCGTCCCAATCACTCAGGCTAGGCTCTTTCCATTTGCGAAACCAGTCTAGGCCATGCTGGACATGACCAATCTCATCTTCGTAGATCTTTCGCAACACAGTTGCCGTTTCTTCGTCGCCAATTCTCTGAAAGACTTCCGAAAAATGCTTGCTGTAGTCCAGATTGGCCTGCTCAAACGTCAGGCTAAGTCGCGACACAAAATCCATCGGGCACGTCATCGGTTCGACAATTTTCCAGAACTGCCCACTCAGCGGATAACTGCCAAACTCAACGCCACAGTCCTTCATGCGACCCAGGTACATTCGAGTGTGTTCCTGTTCCTCCTGAAGCGTGACCAGTACGCCTCTGCGAAAAGCAATCGGAGCGTTGGGGAACTTCAACAACACCAACGCCATCAGCTCGGTCGCCAACAGTTCGTGATTTGCTAGAAAGTGAAGCAGCTGACCTCGCGATTTTTCGTTTTCCAACAGATGATCGCTCGGTGGAACCACCGCGGACGCGTCTCCCAGTTGCATCTCCATCCCCTGAGGACGACTGGGCTGGCGCACGGAATCGAATTCCTGGAATCGTTGCTCGCCCGAGTCGTGCGTCAATCGTCCCGGCGATCGAAGCTTCTCTTCAAGCGTCGTCGCGAACACAATCTGCTCGGCAAACTGAGTGATATTCATTCTTCCAACGATACCCAAAGACCCAGTCCGTCACCACCGCCGCCGTCAATCGGCCTGCCTTTCCGATACGACAGGCTGATCAATCTTCCGCTCGACTTCCATCACCACACATCATCACAATTCGTGGCATGAACTCACCGATCGGTTCAACCAGATCCGTCTGAGCCGCCATCACTTCGTGAATGTCCTTGTAGGCGCCGGGAACTTCGTCCAGACCTGCGGCCAACAATCGCACGTTTCGCTCGGCCAGATGAGTCTCCCACTGTTTCCAGTGAAATTCTTTCTTCGCCGCCGTTCGAGACATCCGTCGTCCGGCACCATGAGACGCGGAATTCAAACTTTCCGCATTCCCTTTGCCTCGGACGATAAAAGCGCTGTCGGCCATGGTGCCCGGAATCACGCCAAGGTCACCTGCGGCCGCCGGAGTCGCACCTTTTCGATGGACGTAAACGTCTTGACCACCATGCGATTCAAGCCACGCGAAGTTGTGATGGTTTTCGATCGTCGCGATCGGTGTTGCGCCGGACAGTCGAGTCACATTGTTGTGAATGACTTCGTGATTTGCCGAAGCAAACCGTCCCATCAGATTCATCGCGGCCCAGTACTCCTGACCGGCTTCGCTGTTCATGTCCAACCAGCACAAGTGCCGCAGTTGTTTGTCGTCACGAATCCGCGATGGCGCACGCTGGCGGGCGATATCGGTGTATCGCTGACAAACACGTGCCCCGGGGCCTCGACTGCCGCTGTGGCTCAGCAACGCGACGTAAGTTCCGGCCTCCAGACCAAGTTCATCTTCAGGCAACGTCACGATCCCCCATTCGACGAAATGGTTACCGCTTCCGCTGGTTCCCAACTGCGCACGGGCTCTGTCTTTTACCTCGCGAGTCACCGCCGTGATCGTCCAATCCTCTTCCAGAACCGCGTGGTCGTGCGGACGCTTCCATTTTCCGCCCATCCCAAACCGGGTCCCCTTGCTCAACGCATCATCGAGCTCTCGACACGCGTTCGCATCGTTCTGCTGAAGTTTATCCACCGGCAAATCGGTAATGGTCATTTTCATTCGACACGCGATGTCCACACCGACTCCGTAGGGCACGACGGCGTTATCACATGCCAACACGCCTCCAATTGGCAGACCATATCCGCAGTGTGCGTCTGGCATCAGCGCAGCACCGGTTGCGATTGGCAGACGGCACGCATTTTCGATTTGCTGAATGGAAGCCGCGTCAAAATCGCTCCCAAACCGCGCATGAGGAATCGGATCGGTCGGACAAGCCGCCTCGGCAACTCGCGCGGCGATCACGGCTTCGGCCAGATTCGCGTAATGCGAATGAGCTAGGTAAACGTTTGGGGCGGAGACAAGTTCAGGAATCAGTTTCTTTGGATTGATCTTCGCCTTGTCCATCGCCGCCTGTTGGACGGCGGCAATGGCTTCAGGAATACAGTCGGCAGGCACACCAAGCGCCAAAAGTTGTTTACGATTCATTGAAAATCCCAACGGGTTACCGGGTGGCGACGTCGCTCAACCTTCGCGCATGAAATAGGGCAGGGGAACCTGCCCGAAAGTTTAACCATTGTTGGACGAGTTTCCGAACAAAAGGTTCGGGCTCGGGACAAGAACTTAGGCGAGCCCCAGATTCTTCTTCTCCATCGCGAACTGTTTTTTGGTTTCCTCGATGGAGGTACTTTCCGGCACGACGTCGGAAGTGTAATCGAACCATTCTTCTTGGAACGCGATGAACCCGTTGCCTCCCTTTTTGTGAGAGTTCGCAATCGCCTGCTTGGTAGTCAATGCGATGACCGCATCTGCCAGTGCGACTGGGCCGTTGCAGCGAGGCTGATTTAACTTATCCCCGGTGCTGATACACCACGCCCAATGCTCGATCTGTTCGCGATAGCCACGGCTGACCGGGCCGGAACCTTCGACCGTTTTAGCCGGACCCGCGTCTCCGCTTTCGGCCGTATCGAGCACGACGCCACCACCTTTGAGTTCTTTAACGCCAGCTTTGTAGGACAGGTTCTTGGTTGGCCAGATCATGACTTCTTTTTCTCGGTCAATCATCAGCGTTGCCTTGGTGCCCATCACCACTTCGCCGTAGCCACCGAAGCCATTCCCGTTGATCGACGAATACGTGACAACCACTTTCTTGTCCGAATCTTCTTTGTATGAAGGAACTCCGTCCTTGGGATCAGGATAGTTGTTGATACTATCCTTGTATCCGACGTCAAAATTGTAATCGTATCCCTGCCCAGGGAATTCGAAGCTGCAATAAACGTGGTCGTCGGCGTCTCGATCCTGAGGGAAAATGTGCCGTCCGCCCAACGCGTAGACAGTTAGTGGATGAACGTGCTTACCTTTTTCCTTGGCCAAGGATGAAATGAAGATACTTGCCGCGTCCAATTGATGGCTGCCCAATTCCGCCATCAGACCGCCACCGGTTCTGTCCCACAGTCGCCAACGAACCATTTCTTCCAAAGCGGATCGCGTACGCCCACCGCCGTAAACATCATTGCGGGCGATGTAGCCATGTTTGACCGCGTCGACGGTCCTATCTTGGTCCCACGCTTTCCATTGAGCGATCTTCTTGGACAAATTCAAACGCTCATCCGCCGACCCCGAATCCGCGTAATCTCTTTCAAACCTGGCCAACTGTTTTTGGATCTTGTCGTATGTCTTTCCGTCAGCGCCAACCTCGCCGCCAGGAATCGGTAACGCCCACGAATCGGTGCCCGGAGCATTGTTGCGGTGCCACTGCGCTCGAATGTGATGGATTTCGCCAAGCAATCCCCATTGAATCAAGTTCACAGCGTTGTCGTACAAGATGCTGTAATGCCGCTGGTGGCCGATCGACATGGTCATGCCCGTTTCTTCGGCAACGCGGGTCATCAACTTGCACTGGGCCACATTGTGGGCCATCAGTTTTTCGCACAGCACGTGCTTGCCGGCCTGCATCGCGGCGATCGCCATTGGAGCGTGCAGAAACAACGGAGTCGCGATGATGACCGCATCGATGTCTGGATCTTTGACTGCCTCCCGCCAATCGGTATACCGTTTGACCTTGGCGGCTTCTTTGTCGTTCCAACCGTAAACTTTTTTCAGGCCTGGCCGAGCCTTGATCGTGTTAGCCGATGACCAATCGCCTTCCATCGCTCGGTGGAAACTGGAAGGACGGATATCGCAGATCGCTTTGACCTCCACATATTCGGGGCTGATCGCTCCCATCAGCACGTTACCTTCATCTCCCGTACCGATCACGCAAACGCGAACCGCTTTGGCTGGCTTGTCGTAGCCAAAGTACATGGCTCCCAGCGCACTGACGCCTCCGACGGTTCCGACAGCCGCGGCAGTCGATTTTGCGAGGAACTCACGCCGCGTCACTTGGTCATGCTTGGTGACAGCTCCGTAATAGTTATCACGACCAATTTCGCGTTGTTCTTTGGTTACGTTCATGATCAAGCTCCCGCTTTTGCGCTGGGGTCAGTTTTTTTGCGACCGAAAATCGAGTGGATAAAATAGTCGAGCCCGAAATTGCGTCCTGCACACGTGGCAAAAATCACCAGCAAGGCAGCGAACTCGATCATGTACAAGTAAGTTGGATTGGAACCGGGGATCCAAAATGGTTGAGTCGCCAGCACGGAAAGCAGGAATCCTGCTGCCGCCAAAGAGGCTAACCGGGAAAACAGCCCTAGGATCAACAGTGATCCGACGATCACGTCAAACCATGGAATAATTCGGTTGATCCACGACAAATTGCTGTCCGAAGGAGCATAAATTCGTTCCAACGGCAATTCACTTTGCTCCGCCTGATCCGCGACCGCCAGATCGTTAACTTGACGCTCAAGCGAACTCCACAGGTCGGCGATCTCTTTTTTCCAACCTTTGAGTTTTTTATTTCGATCCGATTCAATCGTATCGATCTGCCCACGTAGCGACTCGACATAGGTTCCAACCTTACGGCGGTTGATTCCGTCTTGCTCAAAGCCTTCCAGTCGTTCCATTGTCGCGAAGTGAGCGATAATCTGGGTGTCGTTTCGTTGCAACCAACTGGCGAGCATGTCCTTGTGGTCTGTGAGAATTTCATCCACTCGTTCGGATTGATCACGAATGATCTTGATGGCTCGCGCGTCGTCTTCCCGTTGAATCTCTAAAGCGCGTGTGTCGACGGACGCATCTTTCTCTGCCCGAGCCGTGCGAATTCTGACACCGAGTTCCTCGCGTCTGCTTGCAAGTTCTCTCTCAAGCCCTTCGCTTCCAAAATCGTAATATCGGCTGGCCTTGTCAACGTACTGATCCCAAGCTTCAAACGTACTGATCGGATCGAGCTGGTAACGCTCGCCCCCGTCTTCAGAAGACACTTCCTTGGCACACAGGGTGATCATCCCATCCGGATCGTCAAGCATGCTTTTGAACTTGGGAGCCAGAGGTCCATTGGCCCCCGACAGAAAGTACTCTGCCGTGAACGTACCTGACTCAAGCTTCGCCTGGCCTTCCTTGAAAAAGTGGTAGCCAACGGCAACACGCAAGATAGCAAGGGCCACAAACGCGAGGAAAGCATGAGATCGTGTCATAGGTCAACAAGAGGTTTTTTTGGGCGCGGTGCTGAAGTCCAGTGAGCCCAAATTCGCGTGGACGCAGATATTCAAAAGTCAGACATTATTGTAACCCGCCCCAGTATACAAAGTATCGGCTGATGCCCCGAGAGCGATGTTCGGAGCTCAAACCGTCTGGACAGGCGATTCCGGTCGGAATGAGTCAGCCGAACATTGGTACTGCGAATTTCGAACCGTGATCAGGAATGCGACAACTCAGAAACCGGCCAACTCAGAAACGCTTGGACTTGAGCAAGTTATCGACAACTGCCGCCACTGGTGACAAGGATTCAGGCCGAAAAGTCAGCTCGCGATTTGCCCAACAATAACTACCGGGTTCAATTTCATCTCGTTGGCAAAGCATCGGCAATGGATCATGTCCATTCCGCAACGGTTTCATGCGAGAGTCGTCACAAGGTTATTTCATTTAGTTTCTCTAACAGTTTTTCCCGGTCTTCTGGTGACAACTTATCGAGCGTGTCGGACTGCTTTTGCTTGTGGAACGACGCCTGATCGCGGTCTCCGATTTTCTCGTACAGCAGGATCAAGAACTGTCGGGCTTCGACCAGATTGGGCAATTTTTCGACTGCCATCTCAAAGTCTTTCAACGCTTGACTGTCACTCCCATCCCTTAGCAGAAAATACCCTCGCGATTGAAGCAGTATTGGATTGTCCGGAAAGGCAGTGAGCGATTTTGTCAACAAATCGATTGGATCAGCGAAATCTTTCATCTTCGTCTTCGCGCCAACCACAATCAGATGGTTGAGCACCAATTCCGACAGCGTGTACAACTGCTGAGATACTCGCCAGTGCGTTTTCGCGGTTTCAATGTCACCTTCCAACAACGCTCTCAGTCCGAGCATGGTCGTCAGAACGCCGGGGTCGGGCGCCACGATCTTCGCCTCTTCGAACCACAACATGTTGAAGTTGTCCCCTGATCCGGAGTCGACAAATTTGACCAAGTGTTGGTAGATCTCTTCTTTTTTTGGGTTGACGATGATCGCGCCAGTCAGGGCATACAGACGACTTCGATAGTCATCGGGGTTCGACATATCATCAGCAATATCTGCTTCATGCAACAGCACCATCGAGGAAAGATCGGCAATCTGTTTGCGAACGTCGTTCGAGCTCGACGTTACAAAACCATCACGCACAAACTTCTTGGCCAGAGTAAAATCATCCAACACCACCGCGCTTTTCACCATAACTAACCAAATTTGAAAAATATTCGGATATCGCTTGGAAGCGGGTTCCAGAATATTGGTATACATTTGATCAAACAATTTTCTGGCTCGTTCGACTCCGTACAAATGCTTTTGAATTTCGACAACCTGAATGGTTGCCAGCAAGTGATCGAGTGACTGGATTCCACCGTTGATCATCGACTGCAGATGAACCAACGCCTGCCTCAGATGTTCCTTATGCTCGGGTGAGTCTTCATCAAAGGTTGCCGCTTTCCGGATATGGATGACCGACATGCTCTTGTGAGCCTGTTTGTTGTCTTCCTGCTGTTGGAGTGCGAGGTCCAGTTGCTTTAAGACAATCGCATCCCGTTTTTCCTCGGGTGCCTGATACCATTTCTCGTTTTGGTAATAACTTGCTCGCCAAAGATGAGCATCTGACATACCGGCCTGACCGTCGGGAGCGAGCATCGTCATAATGTCCAGTGCCGCAGGAATATTTCCGGCGACCCCCAACGCGGCTCCCAGCTGATACTTGTCTTTTTCCGAATCAGGGCGCAACCGCAACATCTGCTCAGCGAACCTTGCCCGTTGGTCGAGCGCAGACAGTCTTTCCTTTGGCTCTTCGGTCGCTTGTTTCGCTGCTTCTTGGAAGCCGACCTGCGCGCTTCGATAGAGCCGATTCTGATAAAATGTTGCCATCCAGATTCCGGCAAGAAAGATCACAATCGCCAGCACCGCCGGAAAGCCGACTACGAACGCGAGTCCGGACCTCGACGACGCCCACGCCTGAACAAGGAACACCGCAACACCGCCCAGAAAACGAAATGGGGCGGTTAACCAGCCCAAAGCGCCTCGCTCAGACGAACTCTGCCCCGAGAAAGCTTCGTCCATAAACGCTTGGAAAGGTCGCATGAAGGCGCCGGTGAGGCGTGCCAGAAAAGGCTCTTGAAAACCGTCTCTTCTGCCTGAAGATGACATGGGATCTATCTCAACTCTAAAAGGAATTCAACTGGATGGGTTCACACAGCCGCACGCGAGAAACTGGGCACTACTGTTCATTTGATTCTTCCAGACGTTTAATCCGGTTGATCAACACTGACGCATCCAAATTTACCTTCCGGTAACACTCAACCAACTGCTTGAGCACGTTAATATCCTTGGGGCGTGAAGTCAGAGCCTTCTCGAATGCCGCGATCGCCTCCTCGTACCGATTGAGCTGCACCAGAGCCGTTCCGCGTGTGTCTAGAAAATTGTGTCGATACTGTGCCCATTGAGGTTTATTTGAAATCAATCGCAATCCTTGATCGACCAGTTGCAATGCTCGGTTAGCATTGTGATCTTTGCTTCGCAGCCAGCTGTAGGACAAATTGTTCAAAATCAACGGGTCGTTCGGGTTTTTCTTACGAGCAAGCTCAAAAAACTTAACTGCATCGTCGAAATCGCCTGTCAGCATTGCAGCCGTGCCAAGCTCGCCCAAAACCTCCGCAGGCGCGTTCAAGTGTTGGTACGGATCGTATATCTCCTTGGCAACGCTGGAAATCTCGGGATCCTTGTCCGTTGCCAGCCGAGTAATCAATCGAAGCACGTTAGGGTCGGTCGGTCCCAGCCGATAGGCTTCCTTCGCCAAACTCAGCCCCTTCAATTTATCGCTTTTGGTACTGCCCGGACTACCCATCACGTAGCCGGTCCAATTTAAGTAGACATTGGCAAGCAATTTTTTCAGGTACACTCGACGCGAACGAATGGTCTGCGACAACTCGACTGATTCCTCCCTGTCCGCCCCCTTCGCCAAGCGATCAATTTCTCGCTCAAGCAATTCGGCGGCCCGTTTGTAATCCTTCAATTCTCGGTAGCAACCGATCATCTGCTTCCAGACGGCCACCCAAGTCTGGCTGTTCAATTTTTCGCGGCTCAAACGCTCGTTGTAACTGAGCAGAGCACGTTCAAGGATTGACTTGTTCAGATCCTTTCGGTCCATTCGATTGTTAATCTGCAGCAATTGCCTGTAGAACACCGGCTCTTCTTCGAACAGTTCACGGAACAATTGAGACGCTTCATTCAACCGCCCTTGATTCATTATCAGTTGTGCCTTGATCGCCTTGGCCAGTTTATCGCTTTTGTCTCGCTGCAAACAATGGTCGGCGTGGATCAAGGCGAGTTCCGCATTGGCAATCGCCTCCGACCGACTCGACGCAGGCAAGCTGGCATAATAGTTCGCTAGGTTTCGGTGGGCCTTCGAGTAACCGGCCTCATCCTCTGGAGCCAGACTCTTGAGAATCGCGATTCCGTGCCCCGGATCAGTGCGAAGCTTTGCTAGCGCAAGACGAAACCGGTATTCAGGCTTCGTCTTGTTCATTGAAATCAATTTTTTAAGGTAGATGTCTTCTTCAGCACGAAGCTCTTCCAGCTTTTCAACACGAGGGTCTTCGGCTTCATCGAACGGGACATCCCCTCCTTCAGCGATCTGCTGGATGCGTCCTTCTGAAAACTGCCCGAACTCCAGCTTTTTCTTCTCGTTACTGACACGTTCGAGAGCCGAAACGTAGCTGGCCTCTAGGTTACTGTTGGTCAACTGAGCCAACACGATCGCCAGAATCCCAAACACTCCGATCAACACTGCGGGAAATCCTAGCAGCAACGATCGGCTTTGTTCGGACTCCAAGCACATGTCCTCGATGAACCGCTTCGGTCTCAAAATCAACTCAAGTGGTACGGCAAAGAGATTTTGCAGAAAGTGCATTTGGCTGGTTCCAGACTGGGAAGCTGTTCAAAGATCGAACTTGACTTGATTCACGCTCGATGGACGAGGCAACCGTTCACCCGTGCATGACGGCCGCTCCAATCGAACGACTCTCTCAACAATGGTAACCGATGGCTGCTTGTAACTCCAGCAAGTGGATGCCTTACCGCGAAATGCTTCCTTCCTGTCTGCCTCAGCTTATTTGGGTGCGATACAGCACCAAAACGGATAAACAGATCCGGATGACAAGTTGCCGATAGTCGTTGAGATGGCGGTCTTGTAATGTTAAATCAGGAACAATCGGAAATCCGTGAACGATCGGCACCTGCGGTATATCTCCGAAAATCAGCAGAATCCGCAAAAGTTGCCACGTCGCCCAGCCGAATACAGGGAGTGGGCAGGAGTGTTCTTTGCCGCAACATGACTCTTTTTGCGTCTGTATTGACCCATGAATTACAAATTCAGCATCAAAATCGCCGCCTTGCTGGCCACTTTCACCGGAACTGCGGTCGGACCAACCTCGCTGTTGCCGTCCGCATGGCTGACCTCGGCTCACGCCCAGCCGCCGATCGTCTCGCCGGATCAGGCTCAGCCGAGAGGAACGTCAAGAATGTTGGCACCACTTGTGCCGCCGGTGGTCAAACCGGGTGACGCCATGCCGTGGAAAGTCGATCGGTCAAAGTACCAATTGGCGATCGAGCCGCCCGTCAAAAATCGGCCAGCGATCGTCAACCCCGCTCCGATTCAGCAGAAAACGCTAGAGGCTCCCACCGTCCGACACGCCGCCGGGCAAGAACGGGACAATGCGCAATCAAGCGTGCAGCCCGCCGCTGCTCAGATGGCCGCTCCCATGCAAGGTCAGATGCCAAACGGGTTTTCATCCGCTGGTGTTCCGCTCTATGCTTCGCACCCCGAGCAGGCGAACCGATCGACTGCTCCTCAGGCTCACGTGGCAAGTGCTGCGAGCAAATTCCAAGGCAGCGACACTCGCAACGCAATCGGCAGCGGAATTCAATCCGCCCCCATGCAGACGGGCGACTTCATGGCTCCACCTTCGATGCCTGCCCCGCCAGTGATTTCGCCCGGCAGCGAGATGATCATGGGTGATCCGGGGCAATCAACGGTGAACCCTCAGCCAGGTACCATGCCATCGGTGATCAACGATGGCTCGGTCGCCATGCCCGAAACCACCTTTTCAGAGTCAGGCTATGTGGCGGACTCGGTTGTTTCCGGCGGAGGTTGTGACACCTGCAACACTAGCGGAGCAGCTGGCTGCGAATCC